>NZ_WWFY01001050.1:0-10789 GCF_009864975.1 Pseudonocardia sp. SID8383 | reverse complement strand
CGCCACCCCGGACGTCGCCGACGACCCGGCGGGCGCCGCGGACCTGCTCGCCCGCGAGCTCGCCGCCACCCACCTCGATCCGCTGTACGCCGCCGTCGCCGCCCGGGCCGTGGTGTCGCCGCGGGTGCTGCGCGGCAACGTCGTGTCCTCGATCGGCGGGGCGGCACGGGTGATGGAGGCCATGCGACGCCCGGACCGGCGCCGCTATCTGGCCCTGCTCGACGCGCTCGCCGACCACCCGGTGCTGCGCGGGCCGCTGCCGTCGGGGGCCACCGGCCGGCTGCTCCGCCTCGACGACACCGACGCGGACACCGAGTGGGCGTTCCGGCGCCGCTCCTGCTGCCTCTACGTCCGCGCCCCCGGCGGCGGGACCTGCGGCGACTGCGTGCTCGTCGGCCGGGCCTGATCCGGACCCACCGGACCAGGTCCTCCCGCGCACACCGCGTGGGGGGGCGGAGGGGATCAGGCAGGCAGCGCGATGTCGGCGACGGTCACCCGCACCCGGGCGTCGAGGCCGCAGACCGTCGCGACCTCCTCGGTCACCTCCCGGCGCACCCGCTCGGCCAGCTCGGCGCAGTGGGTGCCGAACCGCACCCCGACCGTCACCCGGATCTCGGCCTCGTGCCCGTGCACCGACGCGACCAGGCCCTGCACCCGCAGTTCCTCGGGGACCGGGTCACGGGGCAGCCAGTCCGCGGCCAGCCCCAGCAGGGTCTGCGCGACGTCGCCCATCAGCGCCGCCACCCCCGGCACCCGCCGGACCCGCCGCGCCGCCACCCGTGCGACGGCCAGGTCGGAGACGGTGACCGTCGTGCGCCCGCTCATGCCGGTTCCTCCCACAGGTCCTCGACCAGGATGTCGACCCCGGCGATCGGCACGCCGAGGGTGCGGTCCCCTGCCGAGATCATCATCTGCCGGACGCGCGCGGTGACCGAGGCGAGGTCGACCCCGAACCGGGCCGCGACGGTCACCCGCACCCACACCGCGGCCGGGTCGTCCCCGGAACCGTCCGGGGCGCGCAGCTGCTCGATCCGGCACCGACGGGCCCGCAGCCCGTCCATCGTGTCCACGACGTGCCGCAGCGCCGCCTCCGCGGTCGGCCTGCCCAGCCAGGCGTCCGGCCCCAGGGCGAGCAGCTCGTGCGGGCGCAGGTCCGCGACGACCGCGCCCATCACCTGCTCCAGCACCGACGGCGGCGGTCGCAGCGGCTCGGCCGCCATCCGCGCCACCAGCCCGCCGAGCCGGTCGTGGTCCGCGTGCGCGCGCATGCAGTGCGGGCAGGTCAGCTCGTGCTCGTCGAGCACGCCCGCCTCCGCGTGGTCCCAGACGTCGGCGGCGTCCCGGCCGCAGGCCAGCGGCTCGACGCGCTCCGCCCCGCTCCTCTCTACCGCCATGCCCGCATCCTCTCCGCCAGTGCCCCGCGCGCCCGGTGGATCCGGCCGCGGACGGCGGTCTCACCCGCCCCGGTGATCTGCGAGATCTCGCTGTAGCCCAGCCCCTCCAGCTCCCGCAGCACCCAGGCCGTGCGCTGGTCCTCCGGCAGCGACGCCACGGCCCGCGACAGGGCCGCCATCTCCGCGTCCACCTCGGCGGCCCGCTCCGGGGTGGGGGAGCGGTCGTCGGCCGGGGCGCCGGGCCCGTCGTCGGTCGGGAGCGGTTCGGTCCGTCGCCGCCGCCGGACCAGCGCGGTGCAACGGTGGGTGACGATCCGGTACATCCAGGTGGAGAAGGCCGCCTCGCCGCGGAAGGTGCCGATCCGCCGCCAGGCGTCGACGAGCGCGTCCTGCAGGGCGTCCTCGGCGTCGGTGGCGTCGCCGAGCACCCGGACCGCGACCCGGAACAGGGCGTTCTGGTGACGGCGGGCCAGCTCCTCGAACGCGCCGACGTCGCCGTCCTGGGCCCGGACGACCAGCGTGGTCTCGTCCAGCGCGGCCCGCGACGGCACCCGCGCCGGCCGTGCCGACGGCACGCCGGGGCCCGGGGGCCCGGCGGCCGGTGGGCCGCTGACCTGTGCGTTCGCCATGGACGCCCCGTCGGGGTGTGGGAAGTGGAGGGTGGGGTAGTCCACCCGGTCAGCGACGGTAGCGACCGGCTCGCACCCTCGCCCGCCGGACACGCGATCAGGAAGCAGGTGAGCCCCATGGGTCTCGGAGACAAGATCAGCAACAAGGCCGAGGAGCTGGGTGGCAAGGCCAAGGAGGCCACCGGCAAGGCCACCGACGACAAGGACCTGCAGGCCGAGGGCAAGGCGGACCAGGCCACCGGCAACCTGAAGCAGGCCGGCGAGAAGCTCAAGGACACCTTCACGAGCTGACCCGCGCACGACGACGGCGGCGGCACCCCGCAGCGGGGTGCCGCCGCCGTCGTGTGTGGCTAGGGTCCGAGCCGTGACCGACCCCGCCGCAGGACCCGGCCCGCAGGCCGTCGCGGACGCCGTGCTCGCCCACCCGTCGGTGCTGCGGCTCGACGGCGGCCCGTTCGGCTCGATCGCGTCGTACCTGCCCGGGCACCGGGTCCAGGGTGTGCGGCTGGCCGACCCGGTGGAGATCGCCGTCGTCCTGCGGCTGGGCAGGCCGTTCGCCGTGGTCGCCGACGAGGTCGCCGACCGGGTCCGTGCCGTCCTCGGTGACGACACCCTGGCCGTCGACGTGACCGTCGCCGACGTCGGTGCGGGCGGGGCTCCGTGCGGGTCCGTCGCACCGTGACCCGCGCCCGGGCCGTCGCACGGTGACCGGGCTCGCCTAGACTCGCGCGAGCCCCGCCGTCACCGGGCGCGTCCCACGTACCCGGCGGCCGGTGGCACGGGACGCCCGGCGCAGAGCCGGGATCGTCCGGCGCCGGCGGGCGGGGCCACCGACCGGGGGCCGCGCGAGCCGCGGCCCGTTGCAGCACTCGTACCGCCCAAGGAGTTCCACCGTGAAGAGCACCGTCGAGCACCTCAGCCCGACGCGCGTCCGGATCAACGTCGAGGTGCCGTTCGACGAGCTCAAGCCCGACTTCGACCGCGCGTACAAGAAGATCGCCCAGCAGGTCCGCATCCCCGGCTTCCGCCCGGGCAAGGCGCCGGCCCGCATCCTGGAGGCCCGGATCGGCCGTGGCCCCGTCCTGGACGAGGTCGTGAACGCCGCGATCCCGGTGAAGTACCAGGAGGCCGTGGTGACGTCCGAGGACGTCAAGCCGATCGGCCGGCCCGACATCGAGGTCACCGAGATCGCCGACGGCGAGCGCATCGCGTTCACCGCCGAGGTCGACATCCGCCCCGAGATCACCCTCCCCGACCTGGACGGCCTGACCGTCGAGGTCGACGAGACCGAGGTGACCGAGGACGAGGTCACCGAGCAGCTCGACCAGCTGCGCGCCCGGTTCGGCACCCTGGCAGGTGTCGAGCGTCCCGCGCAGTCCGGTGACTACGTCCAGATCGATCTCTCCGCCGCCGTCGACGGCGAGGAGATCGAGGAGGCCACCACCACCGGCTTCTCCTACGAGGTCGGCCAGGGCGGTCTCATCGACGGCATCGACGAGGCCCTCGAGGGCATGTCGGCCGACGAGGAGAAGACCTTCACCTCGAAGCTGGTCGCCGGTGAGCACGCCGACAAGGATGCGGAGATCACCGTCAAGGTGACCACCGTGAAGGAGCGTCACCTCCCCGAGGCCGACGACGAGTTCGCCCAGCTGGCCTCGGAGTTCGACACGCTCGACGAGCTGACCGAGAACCTGCGCGAGCGTCTGGGCCGGTCCAAGCGGATGGAGCAGGCCGCGCAGGCCCGTGACCGTCTCCTGGACAAGCTCGTCGAGGACACCGAGGTGCCGCTGCCGGAGTCGGTCGTCGCCGCCGAGGTCGAGACCCGCACCCACGACGCGGTGCACGCCTTCGACCACGACGAGGACAAGTTCGGCGAGTTCCTCTCCTCGCAGGACAAGACCCGCGAGCAGTTCGACACCGAGACGCGCGAGGAGGCCGAGAAGGCCGTCCGCTACCGCCTCGTGCTCGACACCCTGGCCGACCGCGAGGAGATCTCGGTCGGGGACCAGGAGCTCACCGAGCGGATCGTCTACCAGGCGCAGCAGTACGGCATGGCCCCGGAGCAGTTCGTCCAGCAGATCCAGCAGGCCGGCCAGCTCGGCGTGATCTACCAGGACGTCCGCCGCTCCAAGGCGCTGATCACCGCGGTGCGTGCCGCCACCGTCACCCTGCCGGGTGGCGAGGCCGTCGACCTGTCCGACCTGCTCGGGCCGGACGAGGACGAGACCACCGTCGAGGAGATCCCCGCGACCGGCGTGGACGGTGCCGACGACACCGCCGACGACGCCGCGGACACCACCGCCGACGAGACCTCCGACAAGGCCGACGCGAAGGCCTGATCGGCAGTCGTCGCGCGGTCCCGCACGACTCGTCGTGCGCTGTCGGCGAACATCGGGCGTCGTTCCCTACGCGGGGCATCCGCTCCGCGTAGGGTCGGCCCCGAACCGGTCCCCAACCGGACCGTGAACGGGTTCGCAAGACCCGACACCGGAGAACCGAGAGCGATCCAGAGGAAGACTCCGGGACCCTCTCCCCGCGGCGTCCGCGCCACGGGGGCGGGCCCGACTTCGGAAAGCAGGGTGAAGTGAGCCAGCAGGACACCGGCCCGTCCGCGGGCCGCGGCACCGGGCCGCAGATGCGGTCCGGCATCAGCGCGATGTCGCTGTCCGACTCCGTGTACGACCGCCTGCTCCAGCAGCGCATCATCGTGCTCGGTCAGCAGGTGGACGCGGAGATCTCGAACCGCATCGCGGCGCAGATGCTGCTGCTCGCGGCCGAGGACCCGGACAAGGACATCGAGCTCTACATCAACTCGCCCGGTGGCTCGGTCACCGACGGCATGGCCATCTTCGACACGATGAACCTGATCCCGTGCGACGTGGCGACCACGGCGATGGGCATGGCCGCGTCGATGGGGCAGTTCCTGCTGTCGGCGGGCACCCCGGGCAAGCGCTCGGCGTTGCCGCACGCACGGATCATGATGCACCAGCCGTCCGCGGGCGTCGGTGGCACCGAAGCCGACATCACCATCCAGGCCGAGCAGTTCCGCCGCACCAAGCGGGAGATGGCGGAGCTGATCGCCCAGCACACCGGTCAGTCGGTCGAGACCATCGAGCGGGACTCCGACCGGGACCGCTGGTTCTCCGCGCCGGAGGCCAAGGACTACGGCTTCGTCGACCACGTCGTGACGCACGCCGGGCGGATCGGCGAGCAGAACGGGAGCGACAAGTGAGCACCTTCGACCCTCGCCACCCGGAGTCGATGACCGACCTGCGCGGCCCCGGAGGCTGGGCGCCGGACCCGGCCCGCTCCCGGTACGTGCTCCCGTCCTACGTGGAGCGCACCAGCTACGGGGTCAAGGAGTCGAACCCGTACAACAAGCTCTTCGAGGAGCGCATCATCTTCCTCGGTGAGCAGATCAACGACACCTCGGCGAACGACACCATGGCGCAGTTGCTGGTGCTCGAGTCGCTCGACCCGGACCGCGAGATCTCGCTGTACATCAACTCGCCGGGCGGGTCGTTCACGTCGCTGATGGCGATCTACGACACCATGCAGTTCATCCGTCCCGACATCCAGACCGTCTGCCTCGGGCAGGCGGCGTCGGCCGCGGCGGTGCTGCTGTGCGCGGGCACCCCGGGCCGCCGCATGGCGGTCGAGAACGCCCGCATCCTGATCCACCAGCCGGCCACGCAGGGCGTGTACGGCCAGGTGTCGGACCTGGAGATCCAGGCGGCGGAGATCTCCCGCATCCGCAAGCGGATGGAGGAGGTCATCGCGCGGCACTCGAACCGTTCCGCGGACCAGGTGCGCGAGGACATCGACCGGGACAAGATCCTCACGGCCGAGGAGGCCAAGGAGTACGGCCTGGTCGACGAGATCGTGCAGAGCCGCAAGCTGTCCGGTACCGCCGGCGGCAAGTGACACCCGGGTCACCGGCGGCCGGTTCCGGCCGCCGGTGACCGCCCGGCGACCCGCCGGGGAACCGGACACCGCTTCCGGTCCCCGTGCGGGCCGCGGGCAGGTACCGTCAATCCGCACGGGGCGACGGGCGCGACGCGAGAACGCCGGACCAGGACTGGGGATCGACACCTATGGCACGCATCGGCGACGGCGGGGACCTGCTCAAGTGCTCGTTCTGCGGGAAGAGCCAGAAGCAGGTCAAGAAGCTCATCGCCGGCCCCGGCGTCTACATCTGCGACGAGTGCATCGATCTCTGCAACGAGATCATCGAGGAAGAGCTGGCCGAGGCCGGTGAGGTCAAGCTCGACGAGCTGCCCAAGCCCACCGAGATCCACGAGTTCCTCGACCAGTACGTCGTCGGTCAGGCCACCACCAAGCGCACGCTGTCGGTGGCGGTCTACAACCACTACAAGCGCATCCAGGCAGGCGAGCGCAGCCGTGCCGCGGGCGGCGACGCCTCCGACGGCATCGAGATCGCCAAGTCGAACATCCTGATGCTCGGCCCCACCGGGTGCGGCAAGACCTACCTGGCGCAGACGCTGGCCAAGATGCTCAACGTCCCGTTCGCCATCGCCGACGCGACCGCCCTCACCGAGGCCGGCTACGTGGGCGAGGACGTCGAGAACATCCTGCTCAAGCTCATCCAGGCCGCCGACTACGACGTGAAGCGCGCCGAGACCGGCATCATCTACATCGACGAGGTCGACAAGATCGCGCGGAAGTCGGAGAACCCGTCGATCACCCGCGACGTGTCCGGCGAGGGTGTGCAGCAGGCGCTGCTGAAGATCCTCGAGGGCACCACCGCGAGCGTCCCGCCGCAGGGCGGCCGCAAGCATCCGCACCAGGAGTTCATCCAGATCGACACGACGAACGTCCTGTTCATCGTGGCCGGCGCCTTCGCCGGGCTGGAGCGGATCATCGGCGAGCGGGTCGGCCAGTCCGGTATCGGCTTCGGCGCCGACATCCGCTCGAAGAAGGACCTGGACTCCGCGGAGCGCTTCGCCGAGACCCTCCCCGAGGACCTGATCAAGTTCGGCCTGATCCCCGAGTTCATCGGCCGACTGCCGATCGTCGCCTCGGTGACCTCGCTCGACAAGGACGCCCTGGTCAAGATCCTGACCGAGCCGCGGAACGCCCTGGTGAAGCAGTACCGCAAGCTCTTCGAGATGGACGGCGTGGAGCTGGAGTTCGCCGAGGACGCCCTCGACGCGGTCGCCGACCAGGCGATCCTGCGCGGCACCGGCGCCCGTGGCCTGCGGGCGATCATGGAGGAGGTGCTCCTCCCGGTCATGTACGACATCCCCAGCCGCGACGACGTGGCGAAGGTCGTCGTGACGGCACAGACGGTCAAGGACAACGTCAACCCGACGATCGTCCCGCGCCAGCCGCAGCGCCGGGAGCGCCGCGACCGCTCGGCCTGAGCCGCGGCCAGAACCGACCCGACGCCGGTCCCACCTGCAGGTGGGACCGGCGTTGTCGTTTCGAGACCCGCTCGGGTTGCTGCACCCCTCCGCACTACTTAGCGTTGCTCCGTCAACTACGACGGAGGGCGACATGTCCGGATTTCTCACGCGGGAGCGCATCGTTGCTCCACCCGGATGGAGCCGGTGGCTCGTCCCACCGGCCGCGCTGTCCATCCACCTGGCGATCGGCCAGGTCTACGCCTGGAGCGTCTTCAAGACCCCGCTGGCGAACGCACTCGACCTGTCGGGCGTCGCCACGGCGCTGCCCTTCACGCTCGGCATCATCATGCTGGGCCTGTCCTCGGCGCTGTTCGGCACGAAGGTCGACAGCAACGGCCCGCGCTGGGCGATGGTCGTCGCGTCGAGCTGTTTCGTCGCCGGGTTCCTGATCTCGGGTCTCGGCCTCTACGCCGAGCAGTACTGGCTGGTCGTGCTGGGCTACGGCTTCGTCGGCGGCATCGGCCTGGGCATCGGCTACATCTCGCCGGTCTCCACACTGATCAAGTGGTTCCCGGACCGCCCGGGCCTGTCCACCGGCCTGGCGATCATGGGCTTCGGCGGCGGCGCGCTCATCGCGACCCCGCTGACGAACTCGCTGCTGTCGGCGTTCGGCGGTTCCGGTGACGGGGCCACCTCGGCCGGCATCGGGTCCACGTTCCTCACGATGGGCCTGATCTACCTCGTCTTCATGTCGGTCGGCTGGATCCTCATCCGGGTGCCCGCCGAGGGCTGGACGCCGCCGGGCTGGGACCCGTCGACGGCCAAGAAGAGCGGGATGATCTCGACCGGCAACGTCTCGGCGAACACCGCGATCCGCACGCCGCAGTTCTGGCTGCTGTGGGTCGTGCTGTGCTTCAACGTCACCGCGGGCATCGGCATCCTGGAACGGGCATCGCCGATCTTCCAGGACTTCTTCGCGGAGAACGGGGCCACCGCCACCCTCGCCGCGGCGGCGGGCGGGTTCGTCGCGATCCTGTCGCTGGCGAACTCGGCCGGGCGCATCGCCTGGTCGTCACTGTCGGACGTGCTGGGTCGCAAGAACATGTACCGCATCTACCTGGGCGTCGGCGCGCTGCTGTACCTGCTGATCACGCTGATCCCGAACCAGTCGCGGGCGCTGTTCATCGTCGCCGCGGTGCTGATCCTGTCGTTCTACGGCGCCGGGTTCGCCACCGTCCCGGCGTACCTGCGGGACCTGTTCGGCACCTACCAGGTCGGCGCGATCCACGGCCGGCTGCTGACGGCGTGGTCCACCGCGGGCGTCCTCGGCCCGCTGATCGTCAACGCGATCGCCGACGCGCGGATCGAGGCCGGTGTCGAGGGCCCGGCCCGGTACACGACCGCGTTCATCATCATGATCGTGCTGCTGGTCATCGCGTTCGTCTGCAACGAGCTGATCAAGCCGGTCGACGCGAAGCACCACGAGCCGTCCGCGCAGGCGGCCCGCACCCCGACCCAGAAGGAGACCGCGTGAGCAGCGTTGCCGAGACCGGCGGGTCGTCGACCTGGGGGCCGGTGCAGTGGATCGGGGCCGTCCTGGCCTGGGTGTGGGTCGGCGTGCCGTTCGCCTACGGGCTGTACGAGCTCGTCCTGAAGATCCCCGCCCTGTTCGGCTGAGTCTTCGCCCGCCGTTCACCCGAACGGTCCGGTTCGTCATCACTCGTCCGGGTTAGAACGGCGGGCGTGGCTCTCTCCCGACGCTCCCTGTTCCGCACCGCGGCCGCCGGCGGTCTCGCCGGCGCCGCGACCCTCGTCCTGCCGGGGGCGGCTGCGGCCGCACCCGCCCTGGTGCGCTCCGGCCGGCCGGTCCTGACCCACGGTGTCGCCGCCGGTGACGTCCGGCCCGGCTCCGGGCTCGTCTGGACGCGCGCCGACCGGCCGTCGCGGATGGTCGTGGAGGTCGCGGGCTCGCCGGACTTCCGGCGGGCGCTGCGGGTCCCCGGCCCGGTGCTGACCCCGGACACCGACCTCACCGGGAAGCTGCGGGTCCCGGCGACGCGGGGGCGGGTGCACTACCGCGTCGTCGCCGAGCCGCTCGACGGCGGTCCCGCGAGCGCGCCGCTGACCGGCTCCTTCCGGG
This sequence comes from Pseudonocardia sp. SID8383, assembly GCF_009864975.1. Lineage (NCBI taxonomy): Bacteria > Bacillati > Actinomycetota > Actinomycetes > Pseudonocardiales > Pseudonocardiaceae > Pseudonocardia > Pseudonocardia sp. SID8383. The sequence continues at coordinate 1,260 of NZ_WWFY01001050.1, read as the reverse complement.
CGGTCCCCGGGCGCGGTGAGCCGGTGCGGATCCAGTGGTCCGGCGACGTCGTCGGGCAGGGCTGGGGCATCGACCGCGCCACCGGCGGCATGCGGATCTTCTCCGCGATGGCCGACCGCGACCCCGACCTGTTCCTGCACTCCGGCGACACCGTCTACGCCGACGGCCCGCTCACCGAGACCGTCACGCTGCCCGACGGCCGGGTGTGGCGCAACGAGATGACGCCCGAGAAGGCGAAGGTCGCCGAGACCCTGACCGAGTTCCGCGGCCAGTTCGCCTACAACCTGCGCGACGACAACCTGCGCCGGTTCGCCGCCTCGGTCGGTCAGATCGTGCAGTGGGACGACCACGAGGTCACCAACAACTGGTACCCGGGGGAGATCCTCACCGGTGAGGTGGGGGAGCGCTACACCGAGAAGCGGGTGGACGTGCTCGCGGCCCGCGGGTTCCGCGCGTTCCACGAGTGGCAGCCGGTCGACCCACGCACCGCCGTCGACGGACGGGTGTACCGGCGGGTGCCGTTCGGCCCGCACGTCGAGGTGTTCGTGCTGGACATGCGCACCTACCGCAGCGCGAACTCCGCCAACACCGGACGCGGCGAGCGGATCCTGGGGGAGGCCCAGGCCCGCTGGCTCGTCGACGCGCTCGCGTCCTCCCGTGCGACGTGGAAGATCGTCGCCTCGGACATGCCGATCGGGGTACTGGTGCCCGACGGCGACACCGCCTGGGAGGCCGTCGCCAACGGGGTGCCGGGGCCGCCGAGCGGGCGCGAGTCCGAGATCGCCGGGGTGCTCGCCGGGATTCGCCGGCGGAGGGTCCGCAACGTGGTCTGGGTGACCGCGGACGTGCACTACACCGCCGCCCACCACTACGCCCCCGAGCGCGCCGCGTTCACCGACTTCGACCCGTTCTGGGAATTCGTGTCCGGCCCGCTGCACGCCGGTGCCTTCGGTCCGAACGAGCTCGACCCGACCTTCGGTCCGCGGGCGGAGTTCGTGCGCGGACCGTCCCGGCAGGGGGCGAGCCCACTGGAGGGGTTCCAGCACTTCGGGGAGCTCGACGTCGCCCCCGACGGGACGACCCTGGAGGTCCACCTGCGCGACCAGGCCGGCGCCTCCCTCTGGACCACCACCCTGCGCCGGACCTGACGACCGCGTCCGCGGCCTCCGGCGTGGCCGGCAGCGGTGCGCCGACCCCGGCCGGGGTGCGACGACGTCTCCGGCTGCGTCCACACCCTCCGGCGGGCTCCCACACCTGTTG
>NZ_WWFY01001049.1:0-7908 GCF_009864975.1 Pseudonocardia sp. SID8383 | reverse complement strand
GCGGTGGCCGGGGCGGCGGACACGACCGGCAGCACCGAGGTCACCGGCTCGTCGGTGATCATCGGCAGCACGGAGGTCTCCGGGTCACGGCGCGCCTCGTCGTTGGCCACGACGCCGCGGGCGGCCGGGACCGGGTCGGGGGCGACGACCGCCTCGACGGCCTCGGGGGTGGGCCGGGCCCGGCCCCGCATCCACCGGCGCGCGGGACGTTCGACGAGCGAGTACAGCAGGTGTGCCACGGGCAGAGTCCCCACGAAGACGATGAGCGCGATCAGGTGCCCCGTTTCCCCGCCGCGGGGGAGGACACCGGAGTCGCTCAGGAACCAGAAGATCTCGAACATCGGGATGTGGACCAGGTAGAGGGCGTAGGAGATCCGCCCTCCGTGCACCATCGGGCCACGGGTCAGCAGGTGGTGCACCGGTCCGCGGTCGGCGAGCGCGAGGGCTCCGACCAGGACCGGGAAGGCGACGACGGCCAGGCCGTGGAGGCCGCCGCCGACGACGGACCCCGCCAGCAGGACGAACGGCACCGCGGCGACGGTGGACGTCGCCGTCGCCGAGGCCGCGGAGCGGACCCGCTCGGTGGCGCGCAGCCGCCGCACGGCCAGCATCGCCAGGACACCGGCGGAGAACCCGCCGAGGATCCGGACCAGCCAGCTGTACGGGTAATACGGCGAGCCGACCACCAGGAACGCGGCCGCCATCGGCGCGGTGCACAGCAGCGACCCCGCCGCCAGCACCGCGAACGGCAGGTTCCGCAGCCGGAAGAATCCGAGCGCCAGCAGCGGGAACAGCAGGTACGCCAGCCACTCGGCGCTGATCGACCACGTCGGGCCGACCCAGGACGCGCCGTCGAGGTACTGCTCGTCCCACATCTGCACCAGGAACAGCTGCTCGAGCCACGCACCGACGCCGATCGACGGCTGCACCGCCTGGTAGGCGACGTCGGTCGTCGACCCGAACAGCAGCCGCGCCACCAGCCACACGCCGAAGAGGTGGAACACCACCGCGTAGGCGGGCCACATCCGCGCCGCGCGGGCCCACACGAACCCGCCCGCGTCCCGGGGTCGGAGCCGCGGACCGAGCTGGTCGAGGTAGGTCCAGGCGATGACGAAGCCGCTGAGGACGAAGAACAGGTCGACGCCCAGCGCACCCTGTGTGATCAGCGGTCCGAGCCAGCCGTTCACCGTCTCCACACCCGCCATCGGGGTGAAGTGGAAGTGGAACGCGACGACCCAGAGCGCGGCGACGATACGCAGCCCCGTCAGCGCGAGCACCTCACCGCCACCGTCTCCTCCACATCGGCCAGACGAACCCTCCTGTCCGGGAGTGGTTCCGCCGGCGGCGGACGCGGCGGTGGCCGGGTCGTCGGCCGTCGCTCGCGAATCGGTGCAGATGCTCACACCGGGGCCAACGAGGCGAGATCACCACCGTCACCGGTGACACCCGAACAGTGCCCGAATGTCGCAGCTGATCACTCACCGTGATCGAAACCCGGAGTGACCGACCTTGAGGCCCCGGGTGGGTGGACTACGCCGGACGGGTGGACGGTCGGGGTCACGGGGGGATCACAGTTGATCACCGGGTGGCGTCTAGCCTCGGTCGTGTGCTGACCGCCGACACGGAGGCGGATCCCCGTCCGGGATCCGGCCCCACCGACCGCCGGTCGCGTCCGACCGACCGCCTGCTCGCCGCCGCGCTGGGCCTGCTCTCGGCGGTGCTGGCGCTGGCGATCCCGTTCCTGCCGGTCGTGCAGAACACGGCGACCGTCAGCTGGCCGAACGCCACGACCGGCACCGCGCCGCTGAACGCCCCCCTGGTCGCGTACCGGCCGGAGAGCCTGACCGCGACGATCGGCTGCGACGCGATCCGCAGCCTCGACGACCGCGGGTCCGGCCGCGCGACCGTGCTGTCCACGACACCCACCGGCGCCCCGGACGGCGGCACGGTCGGGCTGCGCATCGCCGTCGCCGACGGGGTGGTCACCCTCGACAACCGCGGTCAGCGCATCGCCACCGCACCGCTGCCCCCGCCGGGCGCGCCCTGCGCGCTCACGTTCACCTCGGACTTCGACGCGACGACGGCGACCCTGGGCGGGGCCACGCTCTACGAGTTCGCCGGCGACGGCCGTCCGCAGCTCACCGGGATCCACTCCGACCTCGACGCGGCCCGCGACCCGATGGGCGGAACGAGCGTCCGGTTCGACACCGACAACCGCTACGACACCGACGCCTCGACGCTCAAGCTCGTCGCGGGCGGTGTCGCGATCGTCGCGCTGTTCGGCTCGCTGTTCTTCCTGCGCCGGATCGACGACGCCGACGCCCGCCGCGTCGTGCACGGCCGCCGGCTGGCGCGCCGGCTGCGCGGGCAGGACGACCTGCGCGACGCCGTCGTCGTCGGCGTGCTGGTCGTGTGGGCCCTCATCGGGTCGATGACCAGCGACGACGGCTACATCCTCGACATCTCCCGGGGCAACGACACCGCCGGCTACATCGGCAACTACCACCGCTGGTTCGACGTCCCCGAGGCACCGTTCGGCTGGTTCTACCAGCTGTACTCGCTGTGGAGCGGGGTCTCGGAGTCGGTGCTGTGGCTGCGCGTCCCGGCGCTGGCGATGGGCGTCGCGTCGTGGTTCCTGATCAGCCGGGCGCTGCTGCCGCGCCTCGGCACCCGGGTCCGGCGCAGCCGCTCCGCGGGCTGGGCCGCAGCCGGGGTGTTCCTGTGCTTCTGGCTGCCGTTCAACAACGGGCTCCGCCCGGAGACCGTCGTCGTGATCGCGGCGCTGGTGTCGTTCGTGATGCTGGAGCGCGCCCTGGCCACCCGGCGGCTGCTGCCGGTCGCGGGGGCACTCGTCGCGGGGGCGTTCGCCGTCGCGGCGACGCCGACCGGTCTCATCGCGCTGGCCCCGTTCCTGGCCGCGGCCCGGCCGCTGCTGCGGCTGTTCACCGAGCGGATCCGCACCACCGGGTGGGCCGCCACCCTCGGCCCGCTGCTCGCGGCCGGTCTGATCGTGCTCACCGCCGTCTTCGGCGACCAGACCCTCGCCACCGTCGCCGAGGCCACCCGGGTCCGCCAGGACATCGGCCCGAACCTGCCCTGGTACCAGGAGCTCGCCCGCTACGACCTGCTGTTCAGCGACAGCCGCGACGGCTCGCTGCAACGCCGCTTCCCGGTCCTCCTGCTGTGGCTGTGCATGATCGTCTCGACGATCGTGCTGCTGCGCCGCGGCCGCATCCCGGGCGCCGCGCTCGGGTTCTCCCGGCGACTGCTCACCAGCACCGCGCTGTCGTTCGCGGTGCTGGCCCTGACCCCCACGAAGTGGACGCACCACTTCGGCGCGTTCGCCGCGCTCGCCTCGGGCGTCGCGGCGCTGGCCGCGCTGGCGACGAGCACCGGTGTGCTGCGCTCGCGACGCAACCAGGCGCTGTTCCTCGGCGCGGTGCTCGCGGTGACCGGTCTGGCGTTCCGCGGCCCGAACACCTGGTGGTACGTCTCGAACTGGGGCGTGCCGTGGTTCGACAAGCCGGTGTCGGTCAGCGGGATCCAGGCGACGACGGTGCTGCTGGTCCTGGCGTTCGTGTCGCTCGTCGTCGCCGGGGTGGAGCACCTGCGCTCGACCTCCGGGGTGCCGCGCCCGGTCCGGCGGACCCTCGGGCGTCGGCGCGGCCGGATCGGGACCGTCCAGGCCGTCCGGCTCGGGTCGGCGCCGATCGCGGTGATCTGCGCGTTCATGGTGCTGTTCCAGGTCGCCTCCCTGGCCAAGGGCATGGAGAAGCAGGCGGGCTCCTACTCCCTGGGCGCCGACGTCCTGACCGACCCGACCGGGTCGCGCTGCGGGCTCGCCGGGCGCATCCAGGTCGAGACCGACCCGGCCGCGAACGTGCTGCCCGTCGCGCCGGAACCGGCCGGTGTCCCCGACCCCGGTCCCCTGGCCGAGGGCGTCACGCCCGACGGCCTGCCCCCGACCGGACCGGGGTCGCTGCGCGACAACAGCGGCGACGGCGACGACCGGCCCGGCGTCACCGGTACCGGCCCGCTGGGTGGGCCGGTCATGGGCAGCTGGTCGCCGGACCCGGAGAACGTCGGCGACTACCGCTCGGTGTGGCACGCGCTGCCCGCCGCGGCCCGCGACGGCTCCGCGCCGCTGGTGCTCGGCGTCGCCGGGACGATCGGCGGCGGCAACACCGTGACCCTGCAGTTCGCCCGCGACGGCGCGGTCGTCGACGAGATCGAGCCCGGTGGGGCCGTCAGCAGCACGTCGGACTACTCCGGCGGCGCCTCGGGCGGCCAGGCGTGGCGGGACCTGCGCGTCGACCTGGCGGGCCGTCCGGCCGCCGACGCCGACCGGGTGCGGGTGGTCGTGTCCGACCGCGGCATCGGGGCCGGGTCGTGGGTCGCCGTCGCCCAGCCCCGGGTCCCGCGGCTGACCCCGCTGACCACGATCGCCGCCCGCGGCACCGCGTACCTGGACTGGGCAACGTCGTTCGTACACCCCTGCGTGCAGCGCTTCGGCGTGCACCGGGGTATCGCCGACGTGCCGGTGTTCCGGATGCTCGCCGACCCGCAGCAGCGCACCGTCGCCGACGAGTGGGGCCGCAGCCGGTTCGGCGGCCCGCAGGGCTGGCTGCTCCGGACCGCCGCCCAGCGCTACGTCCCGACCTACCTGCCCGGCGCCTGGGACTTCGACTGGGGCCAGGTCCGGCTCGTCGAGCCCTACGACCCGCGGGCGGTCCCGGCCCCGGTGCAGGAGGGCGACCGGACCCTGTGGGGCTGGCAGCAGGTCGGGCAGGCCGGGGCTCCGTCGCCGGACCCGACGCCGCTGCCGGGCTGAGGCCCCGGCAGACTCCGTGATGTCCGATCCGAGAAGTGAGGCGAGAGCGAGAGCCATGCTGGACACCGCCCGGCCCCTCCGCGGGGGCGAGCCCGCCCCGGCCGTCGACCCCGCCGGCGGGACCCGCCCCGGACGGCTGGTCGTGCAGCGTGGCCCCTTCACCGGGCCGACGCACCTGGTGCCCGAGGACCTCTACGCCGAGGTCCTGCGCGGCGCCGCCCGCCGCGAGCGGGACCTGATCGAGCTGGTCCCGGCCACCCACGTCACCACCAACACCTACTGGGGGCGGCTGCACGCCACCTACTGGCAGCGCTGGACCGCGGTGCCCGAGGTCCGGGTGACGCTGCGCGCCGCCGGCCGCGGCCGGGTGTGGCTGATGGCCTCGGACACCAACAAGGTCGCCCGTGCCGTCGCCACCACCGGGGTCGACGCCACCGGGAGCACCACGGTCGAGCTGACCGGGGCGATCGACCGCTTCGTCGACGGCGGCGGACTCTGGCTGGAGTTCGCGACCGACATCGGCACGCTGACCGTGTCCGACGTCGAGTGGACCGTCGCGGTGCCCCGCCCGCCGCGGCCCACCTCGATCACGATCTGCACCTACAACCGCGTCGAGGACTGCCTGAACACGCTGCAGGCGCTGCTCGACGACCCGGCCGCACTGGCCCGCGTCGGATGCGTCCGCGTGGTCGACCAGGGCAGCGACCCGTTGGAGTCGCGCGACCGGTTCGCGACGTTGGCGGCCGCGTTCGGCGACCGGCTCGCCTACCAGCGCCAGCCGAACCTGGGCGGCGCGGGCGGCTTCACCCGCGGCCTGTACGAGGCGACCGCGGGCGACCCGGCCGACGACCACGACGTCCTGCTCATGGACGACGACGTGCTGCTCGACCCGGAGATCGTCGTCCGGCTGACCGGGTTCGCCGCCTGCACCACCGCGCCGACGATCGTCGGTGGGCAGATGCTGAACCTGCTGCACCCGGGGCACGTCCACATCACCGCCGAGTACGCCGAGCCCGAGAAGCTCCGCGTCGGCAGGCCCGTGCCCGGTGCACTGGAGGAGGGCTTCCTCCTCGGCCGCGACGAGCGGCTGCTGCCGATCGTGCAGGAGCAGCGGGTCGACACCGAGTACAACGGCTGGTGGTCCTGCCTGATCCCCGCACCGATCGTGCGGGCCATCGGGTACCCGCTGCCGCTGTTCTTCCAGTGGGACGACGTCGAGTTCGGGTACCGCGCCCGAGAGCGCGGCTTCGCCACGGTGTCGCTGCCCGGGGCCGGCGTGTGGCACGCCGACTTCGGCTGGAAGGACTGGGACGAGTGGCACCGCTACTTCAACCAGCGCAACGGCCTGATCACCGCCGCCCTGCGGACCGGCTTCGACCGGCGCACGGTGTCCGCGACGGTCGTCGAGCTGCTGGCCCAGTACCTGGTCGCGATGCAGTACGGGCTGGCCGCGACGCTGCTGACGGCGGTCGAGGACTTCCTGCGCGGCCCCTCGGTCCTCGACGACGGCTCCGCCTCCGCGGCGGCGGAGATCCGCCGGATCCGCGCCGCCTACCCCGAGACGACGGCCGTGCCGTTGGCGGAGGCCGGGCTCGACGTGCGCGAGTCCGTGGTGCGCCTCGCCGGGGGCAAGCCGTCGAAGATCGTGCGGACCTGGGTGAAGCGCGCCCTGCTGCAGGCCACCGGGCGGGTGCCGTTCCGTTCCGGGATGGTCCCGGCCGGTGAGGCGCACTGGTGGCACGTGTCGCTGTTCGAGCGCGCGATCGTCACCGACATGGCCGAGAACGGCGTCCGCATCCGGACCCGCGACCAGGAGCGGCTGCGCGAGCTCACCACCCGCGGGGTGCACACGGTGCGCCGGCTGTGGAACGAGGGGCCGCAGGTCGCCCGGGAGTGGAAGGGCGCGGAGCCGCGGCTCACCTCCCGCGAGACGTGGGCCCGCCTGTACGACGCGCACTGACCCTCACCTGCTCCACCGCACCCACACCGCTCCGCGGTCGTCCACACCCGCTGCAGCCGGTGTGGACGGCCGGGAACGGGTGTGGACGCCTCAGCCCAGGAAGTCCCGTCCGGTGTAGTCCTTGTCGGCCAGGGTCGGCAGCCGCTCCCAGCCCCACCGTCGCTGCGTTCCGACGGTGAGGTCCCAGCCGTCGGTCGGGTGCTCGTAGCGCACCCGCTCGACGTGCGCGGGCGCGAACATCGCGCGCCCGCCGGGCGGATCGAGCCGCGAGGGCAGCTCGTCGAAGGTCGCGGTGCGGCCGATCCCGGCGAGCGTCCCGCCGTTCGCCGGGAAGAACGCGGTGGCCTCGGTCGCGCCCTCCAGGTCGTCGCCGGTGCGCAGCCGCCACTGCGGGGCCTGCGCGATGCCGTGGCGCACCGCGATCTGGTCCTGGCAGGGCCACAGCACCGCCGAGGCCTGGTCGGCGAACACCGGGGCGTCGCCGAGCACCGTGCGGGCGGGCAGGTCGCGGGCGGGCCGCGGGGCGCCGACGGCGAGCCAGGTGTCCGGCCCGTCGATCCGGTCGTCCACGACGACCCGGACCCGGTCGGCGGGGCCGGGCAGGGTCACCGCCACGTCCCGCCAGTCGGCGACCTTCGTCCCCGGCAGGTCGACCGTGGCCGTGCCGGCGCCGGACTCGACCCGCACGGCCTGGTCGCCGCGCAGGTCCCCGGTGAGGGGCAGGATCAGCCGGGTGGTCCCGGCCGGGACGGGGAACCAGCCGGCGTCGAGGGTGCCGGTGCCGGCGTCCTCGGTGTGCCAGACGGGGCCGGGGATCGACGGGCGGTCGGGCGGCGGGCCGTCCCGCATCACCCCGGTGAGACGGGGCGGGTCACTCGGGAGCGCGGGCGTCGCGTCACCGGGGACGGCGACGGTCAGCGCGTCGGCCAGCCCGCAGCCGTCGCCGGTCAGCATGGCGAGGTTCATCGAGGCCACCGACGTGCCGGGGGCCTGTTGCACCGGGGCGACGACGAACACGGCGAGCATCAGCGCGACGCCGCCGGCCGTGGCGACGCGCAGCACCGCCCGGTCCGGCCGGGGCGCGCTCCCCCGCCGCCGGGCCCACCACAGCGCGGCG
>NZ_WWFY01001048.1:0-13434 GCF_009864975.1 Pseudonocardia sp. SID8383 | reverse complement strand
GGTCGTGGACCCCGGGCCGGCGGATCCGGGCCTCGCTGGCCCGCGTCCGCGCCCCGAGGGGCCGGTTCGCGAAGCGCCCCGAACCGATGACGACCGCGATGCCCCAGGTGTGGCGGACCTCCGCCCAGCGCGCGGGCACCGACGGCCGCCGGGCCGGGGTGGCCGCCGCGGCCGGTGTCGTCGTCGCCGCCGGGCTGGCGTGGTGGACGGTGGTGCTGGGGTTCGGCCCGGTGGACGCCCTGTCCTCGACCTACGACGGCGTCTTCCACTACAACGCCGTCGCCCACATCCTGCAGTCCGGCGACGCGTCGTCGCTGACGCTGGGGTCGCTGACGAACCCGTCGTCGGCGGTGGCGCTGTACCCGGCGGGCTGGCACGACCTCGTGTCGCTGGTCGCGATGCTGTCCGGCAGCGGGGTCCCGGTCGCCACCAATCTGACGGCCTGGGTCGTGGCGGGGGTGGTGTTCCCGCTGTCCGTGGCGGCGCTGAGCCGCCAGGTCATGGGCCCGTCGCCCGGTGCCGCCCTGGTCGCGCCGGTGCTGGCCACCGGGTTCACCGCCCTGCCGTGGGCGCTCATGTCGTTCGGGGTGCTGTGGCCGAACCTGCTCGGGGTGGCACTGCTGCCCGGGTACCTGACGTTGCTGCTGGCCGTCGTCGGGGTGGCCGAGCGCAGCGTGATCGGCGCGGGCGGTGCGGCGGCCACCCTGGTCCTGACCCTGCCCGCGCTCGGCCTCGCCCACCCGAACGCGCTGTTCAGCCTCGCGGTGCTCGGCCTGTTCCCGGTGCTGTGGGGCATCGGCGTGCTGGCCCGGCGACGGCTGCTCACCCGCCGGTTCTGGCAGCCGGTGCTGGCCACGGTCGGCGTCGCCGGGATCGTCGCCGCCGTCCTGTGGTTCATGACGGCCTCACCGCTGACCGCCGGCGTGCGCAGCTTCGACTGGCCCGCGATCACCGACGTGCCGACGGCGATCGGTCAGGTGCTGTTCAACTCCTCCAACGGCCGTCCCGACCTCGTCGTGCTGTCGGTGCTGGTCGTGATCGGCGCGGTGGCCGCGCTGCGGCACGTCGCGACGTCGTGGCTGGTTCCCGCGCACGTCGCCTCCGGCGCGCTGTACGTGCTGGCCGCGGCCGACGACGGCACGACCTCCGCCGCCCTCACCGGTGCCTGGTACAACGACTCCTACCGGCTGGCGGCGATGGTGCCCGTCACCGGGGCCGTGCTGGCCGTGGTCGGGCTGTGCGCCGTCGCGTCGGTCCTGCGCCACGTGCTGCTGCGGATCCCGCCCACCGCGGCGCCGGCCCGTCGGCGGGTGGTCGCGCCCGCGCTCGCGGCGGTGCTGCTCGCGGTGGTCGTCGCCACGACCGGCGGGATGTCGGTGGCGACGCACGCCGACGTCCTGGCCGGGCCGTACCAGCGGCCGTCGGACGCCATCCTCGAACCGGGGCAGCGCGAGTTCCTCGACGAGGTCGGGCGGATCGTCGGCCCCGACGACGTCGTGGCCGCGGACCCGTTCACCGGCAACTCCCTGCTGTTCCCGCTCACCGGGCGCCGGGTCCTGTTCCCGCACCTGATCGGGAACTGGACCCCGGAGCAGATCCTGCTGGCCACCCGGTTCCGCGACGTCGGGACCGACCCGACGATCTGCACGGCGGCCGCCGATCTCGGCGTCGACTGGCTCCTGACGGGGCCGATCGCGTTCTGGCCGAGCCACGGGGGCGCCCGCTGGTACCCGGGGCTGCACGACATCGCGCCGGTGCCCGGGTTCGAGCTCGTCGCGACGGGCGGGGGCCAGGAGCTGTGGCGGCTCACCGCCTGCGCCCCGGGGGCGCCGGTGACCCCCGGAGCGCAGGCGTTCGCCCCGCCCGATCCGGACGGTGCGCCCCCGTCCCCGTACGGTGGGTGACCCCCCGACGCCCTCGACGGAGACCACGTGACCGACCTCCCCGAGTACGAACGCTCCCTGCGCATGGTGGAGCGGCGGACGCTCGCCACCGGGTTCGCCCGGCAGATCGCGATCACCACCGAACCCTTCCTCGACCTGCCGTTCCGTGACGCACGGGTGGTCGATCTCGGCTGCGGCTACGGCTACACCGCACTGGAGCTCGCGGGGCTGTGCCGGGAGGTCGTCGGCATCGAGCCGAACGGCGCGCTGGCCGCCGAGGCGACCCGGCTGGCCGCCGAGGGCGGGGCCGACAACTTCACGTTCCGTGTCCAGGGCATCGGCGAGTTCGGCCACGGCGACGACGCCGGCTCCTTCGACGTCGCCGTGCTCGACAACGTCCTGGAGCACCTCGACGACCAGCCCGACGCGCTGGAACGGATCGCGTCCTGCCTGCGGCCCGGCGGCGTCGCCTACATCCTGGTGCCGAACCGGTGGTGGCCGATCGAGGCGCACTACGCGCTGCCGTTCCTGGCGTGGCTGCCGCTGCCGCTCGCGACCCGCTACCTGCGCTGGTCCGGGCGCGGCAGCGACTACACCGACGCCAGCTACGCCCCGAGCTACCTGCGGATGCGCCGGCTCCTCGCGCGCCGCCCCGACCTCGACGCCCGCTTCACCGTGCCCGGCGACGTCAGCCTGGCCGAGGGCGGCGGGTCGCGGCTGTACTCGCTGGGCGTCTCGGCGCTGCGCCGCTTCCCGGCGCTGTGGGCGATCTCGAAGGCGTTCCTCGTCGTCGCCGTGAAGAAGCAGCCCTGACCGTGGCGCGACGGCTCCTCGCCGCGGCCGACCTGGTCGTGGGCCCGGTCGTCGCCGTCGGGGTCGTCGCCGCGGGGCTGCTGCTCGCGGACCGGGTCACGGTCCCGGCCGGGTCGAACGTCGGGCTGGCGCTCACCGCGACCGGTGGTGCGCTCGTCGCCGCGCTGCTGGCCGCCGCCGCGTGGAGCCGGTCGCCGCTCGTCGCGGCGCCGCTGGCGTGGGTGGGGCTGGCGGCGCTGCCCGCGCTGCCGGTCACGCTGTTCCTGGCGAACACCCCGCACTACCTGTTCGGGGTCGGGGGCGACCAGCAGTTCCGGGTCGCGTTCCTGACCCGGTTCGCGGACTCGGCGCGGCTCGCGGACTTCGCCTACGCGGACATGCCGCCGTACTACCCGGCCGCGTGGTTCTGGCTCGGTGGGCGGGCCGCGGCGCTGCTGGGTGTCGACGCCTGGGCGTTCCACAAGCCGTTCTCGATCGCGACGCTGGCGGTCACCGCCGTCCTGACCTACGCCCTGTGGGCACTGGTGACGTCCCGCCCGCGGGCGGTCGGGGCAGCCGTGGCGACCACCCTCGCCGGCTTCGTGACACTCGCCGCGTACTCGCCGTACTCCTGGCTGACCGCGGCGCTCGTCCCGCCGCTGGCCGTGCTCGGGCTGCGGCTGGTGCGCCGGAACGGCGGCTCGTGGGTCCGGACGGCGCTGCTCGTCGGTCTCGTCCTCGGGCTGGCCGCGGTCACCCACACCCAGATCCTGGTGTTCGCCGGGTTCGTGCTCACGGTGCTGGCCGTCGACGGCCTGGTGACGCGGACGACCCGGCCCGCGACGCTCGCCGTGACGATCGTCGTGGTCGTCGCCGCGGCACTGCCGACGGCCCTGGTGCACTGGCTGCCATACCTGCTGGTCTCGGCCGGGCAGCCCACCTACAGCGCGGGCCAGCACTTCCTCGCCGAGGCGGGGTCGCGCTGGCCGCTGCCGATGCTGGAGGCGACCCCGGTCGGGGCGCTGTGCCTGCTGGGCACGGTGTGGATCGTGGCACGGTTCCGCACGGACCCGGTCGCGCGGGCGCTGGGCGTCACCGCTGCCTGCGGCTACGCCTGGTACCTGCTGTCGACGGCGGCGCTGGCGTTCGGCAGCACGCTGCTGGCGTTCCGCATCCAGCCGATCCTCACCGCGGCACTGGCCTGTGGTGCGGTGTGGGCGGTCGCCTCACTGGCCGGCGTCCTGCGCGACCGGGGTGTCCGTGCCGGGACCTGCGCGGCCGTGGCGACGGCGCTGGCCGCGGCGGTCGTCGTCGGGCAGGTGCAGTCCGTCCCACAGGACTACGGGTGGACCGGGACGGCCCAGGACTACCGGCCCGACGGGACGCGGCCCGACGGCTCGCGGGACCCGGCGGACGCGAACGCCTGGCTCGGGGACCTGCGCAGCACGATCGACGGTCTGACCGGCCGTCCGCCGCGGGAGGTCGTCGTCGCGAGCGCGAACGCGACCCTGCTCAGCTACGTGCCGTACTTCGCGTTCCAGGCGTCGCAGCCGCAGTACGCGAACCCGCTCGCGGACTACCCGGCCCGCACCGACGAGGCCCGCCGCTGGGCGGCCGCGGCCGACCCGGGCCGGCTGCTCGACGCGCTGGACCGGGCCCCGGAGCGGGCACCGTCGGTGTTCGTGCTGGACCGGGCCGCGGACGGGACCCTGCGGCTGCCGCTGTCGCAGGACCGGTTCCCCGACCCGCGCCAGGGCGCCGAGCCCGCGGTGTTCGCCCCGCAGCTGTTCGACGACCCGGCCTGGCAGCGACGCGACGTCGGCCCCTACGCGGTGCTGGTCCGGGCCGGGGTGCCCCCGGTGCCCTGACGGCTCAGACCTCGACGACGGTGATCACGTTGCCGTCCGGGTCGCGGAGCATGAACAGTCGCGGCGCGCCGGGGGTGTCCTCGGTGGGCAGCGGCTCCATGTCCGCGACGAGCTCGGCCAGCCGGGCGTGCTCGGCGGCCAGGTCCGGGGTCTCGACACCGATGGCGCTGCCACCGGGCTCGTCGAACATCGGCGGGTTGAGCGCGAGCCGCGCGGTCGAGCCGGGCGGGGCGACCTCCAGCCAGCGGTACTCGTCGTTCTCGCCGAACCGGGTGTCGCCGCGGACCTCGAACCCGAGCACACGGGTGTAGAAGTCCAGGGCGGTGTCCTGGTCGGCGACGGTGAACATGACGACGCCGATGTTGTTCAGGGTGGTGGGGCGCTGCGTGGGTGTGCTCATGCCCGGTACGACCGCGGCGCGGGACGGAACTCATCGGTGCAGGCCACGACCCACGTCCGCGCGTGACTGTGACCGATTCGGGCCACGGCCCGACGCGGTTCGCGGAACACTGGCGGCCATGCTGCGCGCGCGCCGACAGGCTGCGGACCGCGGCCAGGACACGGGCCGGCTCTCCCCGGACCGCAGGATCCTCCTGGCCGCTGCCCTCGCGTCCCTGGCCGTCGGGGTGTGGGCGTGCTGGTCGGTGACCGTCGACGACGCCTACATCACCTACCGGTACAGCGCGAACCTCGCGCACGGGTTCGGGCCGGTCTGGAACCCGGGCCGGACTCCGGTGGAGGGTTTCACCAACTTCGCGTGGATGGTGTGGCACGCGCCGTGGGTGTGGCTCGGTGTACCGCTGCCGGTGGTGTCGAAGCTGACCGCCGCCGCCTGTGCGGCGGCGATCGTGTGGGTGCTCGTCACCGAGCCTCGCACCCGCAGCGGCGCCGTGGTGGCCGCGGGGAGCTTCGTGCTGTTCCTCCCGACCTGGGTCCACGTCGACGCCGGGCTGGAGACCGCACCCTTCGCGCTGGTCGTGCTGCGGGCCGTCGTCCTCGCCGCGCGGCTGCTGCGCGACCCGGACGTCGTGGTCAGTTCCTGGGAGATGCCGGCGTTGCTGCTGCTCGCGGGAACCCTCCGCCCCGACGGAGTCCTCGGCGTGGGCCCCGCGCTGCTGGTGTGGCTGTGGCTGCGCCGTTCCCGGAGGTCGACCTGGCTGTGGACCGCGGGGGGCGGCGCACTGGGCGCCGGCTACGTGGCCGCGCGATGGGCTTACTACGGCCATCCGCTGCCGAACACCTTCTACGTGAAGGTCGGGGTGGAGGCCACGACCGACGGCCGGTGGATCGAGCTGACAGCCGCGACCCTGCTGCCGTTGCTCGCGTTCGCAGTCGCCGCGTTGTTCCGGTCGCGCACCGCGGGCCCGGCCGCGCTGGTGCTGGCGAGCTGCACCGCGCTGTGGATCATCCCGGCCCTGTCCGCACCGGCGATGGACTACCTGTCCCGGTTCGCCTGGCACGGGTTCCCGCTGGTGTGCCTGGCCGCGGCGTGGGCGCTGGACACGGTCGACCTGCGCCGGGTCGCAGCCGGAGCGGCGGTGGTCGCCGTCGGTTGGACGACGGTTGCAGGCCTCCTCGCACCGGACGGCCCCAGCATGGTCAACTACGGGGACGACCTCCGGCGCGCGCACATCGCCGTCGGTCTCGCCCTGGCCGACACCGACCTGCCGGCAGACCGACGGACCGTCGCGGTGTCCGATGCCGGGGCCATCCCGTACTTCTCCGGATGGACCGCCACCGACTACATCGGCCTCAACGACGGACGGATCGCGCACGGCGCCGACCCGACCGGGGTCCTGCAGGCCGACGACCCGTCCGTGGTGGTCGTCACCAGTTCCTCGCCCAGGCCGCCGGCCGCGTCGTGGCGGACGGATCTGACTCCGGTCCTCGCCGGCCGCGAGCTCGTCGGCGTCGCGCAGATGCGCCCGGAATACTTCCAGCTCGTGTTCGCGACGCCGGACGTCGCCCCGCAGGTCCGGACGGCGCTGGACCGGCGCCTCGCCGAGGGCCGCGCGGTCACCGACGCCCGGCTCGACCCCGGCTACTCCCGCTGGCTGGAGCGGGTCCTCGGGCTCAGCTGAGGCCGAGGGCGTGCCCGGCCAGGGCGCGCAGCGCGGCTGCGTCGCGACGCAGCACCGAGCCGGGCAGCTGGACGGCGGCGTTGAGCCGCGACGACACGTGCGCCCGGGCGGCGCGGGCGGCCCGGGGCAGCCCCCGGGCGTCCATCCGGTCCGCCTCCGCCGCGAAGTAGCGGCGCTCCTCGGCGAACCGGTTCCCGGCGACCGCGCCCGACCCCGAGTCGCTGGAGCGGTGGCGCCGGTAGCGGAAGCAGACGTGATCGTCGACGACCATCGTGCCGCCGTCGGCGATCACCGCGACCGGCAGCGCCAGGTCGAACACGTCCGCGGACTCCGGCATCGCGACCCGCGCCACCGCGTCGGTCCGCCAGCACAGCGACGGGTTGTACAGCCAGTTCCCCCGCAGCAGGCTCACCAGCAGGTCCTCGCCACCGACCGGGCGCGGGCCCGACCCGGACGGTGCGAGCAGCGCCTTGACCCGGTCGGCGAGCGGGCGGACCGGGCGGTCGTCGGCGTCCATCACCGCGACGCCCGGCTGCACCACCGCGGCGTCCGGCCAGCGCTCGTGCAGCGCGAGGACGGTGTCGAGGTAGTCGGGCTCCATGAGGTCGTCGGCGCCCATCATCACGAAGTACGGCAGCTCGACCGCCTCGATGCAGTACCGGTTGTTCGGCTGCGCGCCGAGCCGCTCGGGGTTGCGGCGGTACCGGATCCGGTCGTCGCCCAGGCCCGCGAACCAGGGGCCGATCGTGTCGTCGGGGTAGCCGTCGTCGACGACGGTGAGCCGCCAGTCGGTACGGCGCTGGTCCTGGACGCTGCGGACCGCACGGCGCAGGAGCTCCGGGTCGCCGTAGAAGGGGAGCATCACGTCGACGGGCACGCACCCGACGGTAGCGAGGCGCCCCCTGGCTAGGATCACCCGGCCTCACCAGCGACGACCCGGAGCACGGCGATGGACATCCAGAACCACTACTACGGCCACTCGGCCGTCCTCGCCGCCTACGCCGGACTGTCCCGGCCCCGGCACATCGCCGGTCTGCTGCAGCACGGCTGGACCGCGGTCTCGCCCGTCGCCGCGCACTTCGCGGACTTCCCGAAGGTCGGCACCGACCCCCGGCAGCGACGTCTGCTGGTGTGGTCGCACGGCTGCCGCGGCTGGTCCCCCGCGGACGAGGACCGCACGACCACCCCGGTCGGCGCCCCGGTGCTCTACCTGGAGGCGCTGCTGCGCGCGCAGGGGTGGACGCCGTCGGAGCGGCTCGGGCCGGTGTTCGTCCCGTTCCACGGCACCCGGCTGGTCCGGGTGACCGGCGCGCACGCCGACCTGGCCCGTCAGGTCGCGAAGGTCGACGGCCCGTCGACGGTGTGCCTGCACCACGAGGACATGACCGACCCGGAGATCACCACGGCCTGGCGCGACGCCGGGCACACGCTGGTCACCGCCGGTCGGCGCGACGACCCGCACTTCCTGCTGCGGATCATGCACCTGGTCGGGAACGCGAGCCGGGTCTCGTCGAACCGGCTGTCGACGGCCGTGCTGTACGCGGCCGCCGTCGGCACCCCGGCCGCGGTGTGGGGGGACCCGCTGACGTTCGGGGCCCAGTCGTCGTCGGCGGTGGACGAGCTGCGCGCGACCTGGCCGGAGTTCCACACGGTCGATCCCACCGACGGGGCCCGCCCGGAGACCGGCGCCGCGGAGGCCGACGCCGCCGCGACCGCGCTGGCCCGCCGTGAGCTCGGCGCCGAGCACCTGCTCGACCCCGCTGCGCTGCGCTCCGTGCTCGGCTGGGGCCGCACCCCGGGCGTCGGGCCGGGTCTGCAGTACTACGCGGCGTCGCCGCTGGCGAAGGCCGCGATGGTGCTGGGGCTGACGAAGCGTTCCGAGGCCAGCACGCAGGCCATGTCGGCCGGCAGCTCGAACCCGCTGCTGTGGCTTCGTCACCCGCTGGCCGCGCTGCCGAAGCCGTTGCCGCGCGGTCTGCCCACGCCGGTCACGACCGAGGAGCCCCTCGACGCCTGACCACGCCGGTCAGGCCGGCCGGAAGATCCGGCGCACCAGCACCAGCAGCGCCACCCCGAGCAGCGCGGCCAGCACGAACCGCACCGACAGCCACAGGACGCCCTCGGACGGCAGCAGCACGCCGGCCCCGCACACGACGACGCCGACGGCCAGCGGCCCGGCCAGCACCGCCTCCCGCCAGCGGGTCGGCGACACCCTGCGACGCAGCAGCGACGTCCCGGCCGCCAGGGCCAGGTAGATCAGCGGGAACCCGGCGGCGACGGCGGTCAGCGACCCGGTCCGGGCGAGCAGCACCGCCGCGACCACCCCGAGCACCAGGCTGACCGGGCTCGCGAAGGCCAGCCCGCCGCTGCGCCCGGACGCGAACACCAGGTGCACGTTGGCCAGGTAGACGACGCTGACCACGGCGCCGAGCGTCGCGACCGCGGTGACCGGCACCAGCTGCTCGGGGGCGAACGAGGCCGGGGCGAGGATGCGCAGCAGGAACGGCGCGAGCAGCGCGACCCCACCGGCCAGGGCGGCGGTGACGACGCCGACGTCGCGGGCGGTGCGTTCCAGGGCGGCGCCGCGGGCCTCGGGCGGCGTCCGGTAGATCACCGGCGCCCAGGCGTTGTTCAACGCCGAGACGATCATGGCGGGGGCGGAGCCGAGCAGCAGCGCGATCTGCATGCGGCCGCCGTCGGCGACGCCGAAGTACCGGTTCACGATCAGCACGAGCGCGTTCTGCACCAGTAGCAGCGCGACCAGGTGCGGGACGGCGGGCAGCCCGATCCGCAGCGCCCGGCCGAAGTCGCCGCGTGCCGTCCGGGGGCGGCCGCCGCGCAGCGCAAGCACGAGCCCGGTCACCGCGGCGGCGAGGTAGCCGAGCAGCAGGCCGAACAGGTAGTCGTCGGCGTCGCTCGCCCGCCAGGCGACGAGCGCGAGCCCGGCGAGCGGGCCGCCGAGCGTCGCCACCCCGGACATGACCACGAACGGCACCGGCCGGTCCTGCACCCGCAGGAACGCCTGGGCGTTGAGCACCACGACGAAACCGGCCGCGGCCAGCCCGGCGAAGACCAGCCCGGCCCGCCAGGGCACCGACAGCACCGGTCCGCTCCACCACGGCCCGGCCAGCACCGCGAGCACGACCACGACCAGCGACAATGCGCTGCCCTGCAGCACCAGCGCCCGCGCGCCGTCGGCGCCGGAGCTCTCCAGGATCCCGTGGCGGGTGATCGACGACGCCAGGCCGAACCCGGCGACCATCGCGCCGACCTGCACCAGGATCAGCCCGACCGCGACGACGCCGTACTCGGCGTCGCCCAGCAGCCGGGTGACGAACGGCGTGACGACGACGTTCGCCAGGATCGGGGCGACGCTGCCCAGGGTGTAGAGCGAGCCGCGCCCGAGTACCTCCCGGCTGGCGTCCACGGCGTTCACCCCTCGCTCACACCGAGTGCCCGAAGAACTCCCGGACCAGGGCGGCGACCCGGTCCACGTCGGTGTCGGTGAGATCGGGGAACAGCGGCAGCGAGAGCTGCTGGGAGTAGTACTCCTCGGCGTTCGGGCACAGGCCGCGGCGGTAGCCGAGGTCGGCGAACACCGGGTGCCAGTAGGCGGGGATGTAGTTGACCTGCACCCCGATGCCCCGCTCGCGCAGGTGGTCGAACAGCGCGCGGCGGCGGCCGTCGAGCACGCGCAGCGGGTAGAGGTGCCAGGCGGGCTCGGCGCCGTCGCGGCGGACCGGGGTGCGGACCTCGGGCACGTCGGCGAGCGCGGCGTCGTAGCGGGCGTGGATCTCCCTGCGCCGCGCGGTGAACGCGGCCAGCCGCGTGAGCTGCGACGACCCGAGTGCGGCGAGCAGGTCGGGCAGCCGGTAGTTCAGCCCGAACGCGTGCACCTCCTGGTGCCACGGCCCCTCGTCGGGGAAACGCTGCGCGTCCCGGTCGCGGACGAGGCCGTGGTTGCGGAACGACCGGGCGCCCGCGACGAGGTCGGACCGCGGGGACACGACCGCGCCGCCCTCCGCGGTGGTGAGGTTCTTGGTGGGGAAGAAGCTCAGCGTCGTCAGGTCGGCGAGGTCACCGACCGGGCGGCCGTGCCAGGTGCCGCCCACGGAGTGCGCGGCGTCCTCCAGCAGCAGGGCACCGGCCCCGTGCGCGACCGCGCGCAGCGCCTCGGCGTCGATCGGGTGGCCCGCGTAGTCGACCCCGGCCACGACGGTGGTGTCCGGGGTGAGCGCGGCCTTCGCCGCGTCCGGGTCGAGGTTGCCGGTGTCGGGGCTGACGTCGGCGAACACGACGTTCGCGCCGAGCAGCGCCGCGGCGCTCGCCGTCGCCACGAACGTCAGCGGGGCGACCACGACGTCCTGGCCGGGGCCGACCCCGGCCGCGGCGTAGGCGACGTGCAGCGCCGCGGTCCCGCTGGTCACGGCCACCGCGGGGTTCCCGCAGACCGCGGCGAGGTCGTCCTCGAACCGGGTCACGGCCGGGCCGGTGGTCAACCAGTCGGTCCCGAGGACCGCCGTGACCGCCTCGACGTCGGACGACGAGATCGACTGCCGGCCGTAGGGGAGCATCAGTCGAGCGCCTCGACCATCGCGCGCAGCTGCTCGGGCGAGAGCCACAGGTCGTTGGTGTCCGACCGGTACGCCTGCCCGTCCGGGACCGGCTCGCCGTCGGCCGGGGAGGTGTAGCCCCAGCCGGCGATGTAGGGCTCGACGACGTAGCGGTCGGCCAGCTTGAGGGTCCGCCGCGAGTCGTCGGCGGCGATCATCTCCTCGTGCAGCTTCTCCCCCGGCCGGATCCCGATCTCGTGGGTCGCGGCGCCGGGCGCGATGGCCTCGGCGAGGTCGGTCATCCGCATCGACGGGATCCGCGGCACGTACAGCTCGCCACCCTGCATCGCGTCGAAGGAGTCGATGACGAACTGCACCGCGTCCGGCAGGGTGATCCAGAACCGGGTCATCCGCTTGTCGGTGATCGGCAGCGACTGCCCGTCCGCGGCGAGCTTCTTGAACAGCGGCACCACCGAGCCGCGGCTGCCGAGCACGTTGCCGTAGCGGACCACGGCGAACCGGGTCTCGTAGGCGGCGGCGTAGTGGTTCGCGCTCACGAACAGCCGGTCGGCGCACAGCTTGGTCGCGCCGTAGAGGTTGATCGGGCTCGACGCCTTGTCCGTCGACAGCGCGACGACCTTCTTCACCCCGGCGTCGATCGCGGCCTCGACGACGTTCTGCGAGCCCTCGACGTTGGTCCGGATGAACTCGAACGGGTTGTACTCGGCGGTGTCCACCTGCTTGAGCGCGGCCGCGTGCACCACGTAGTCGACGCCGTGCATCGCGCGGCGCAGGCGCGGCTGGTCCCGGACGTCACCGAGGAACCAGCGCAGCCGCGGGTCGTTCTCGAACAGCGAGCGGCACTCGTACTGCTTCAGCTCGTCACGCGAGAGGATCACCAGCCGCCGCGGCTCGTAGCGGTCGAGCAGGGTGCGGACGAAGGCCTTCCCGAAGGACCCCGTCCCGCCCGTGACCAGGACCGACGAGCCCTTGAGTACCGACATCACGCCTCCAGATCTGCGGAATTTCTTCCGCCCGGCATGATGGCACGCGCTCAACCGGACGAATCGAAGCAGGTACGGGTGCGGGTCAACGCGGTCATCCAGGCGCGGACGGGGTCGACGCGGCTCCCGGGCAAGGTGCTCACCGATCTCGGCGGCACACCGGTGCTCGACCGGGTGGTCGCGGCCGCCCGTGCCGCCGAGGGCGTCGACCGCGTGGTCGTCGCGACCTCGACCGCCGCGGGCGACGACGCCGTGGCCGAGCGGGCCGCGGCGCTCGGCGCCCCGGTGGTGCGCGGCTCCGAGGACGACGTGCTCGCCCGTTTCGTCCAGGCCGCCGACGAGCACCCCTGCGACGCCGTGGTGCGCCTGACCGCGGACTGCCCGCTGCTCGACCCGGCGCTGGTGTCGCTGGTCGCCGCGACCTGGCGGGACGCCCCGGACCACGACTACGTCGCGACCACCCTGGTGCGCACCCTGCCCCGTGGCCTCGACGTCGAGCTGGCGCGCACCGGTGCGCTGCGCGAGCTGGCCGGCACCGCGACCGGCTACGACCGGATCCACGTGACGTCGGGCCTCTACGGCGCCCCGGAGCGGTTCCGCTGCCTCGGGCTCGTCGTCGCCCCGGCGGCCGACGACCTGCGCGTCACCCTCGACACCGCCGACGACCTGCACGCCCTGCAGGGCCTGGTGGAGGCACTGGGCGGCCGGAGCGACTGGCGGTCGGTGGTGGCGGTGCTGCGGTCACGACCCGACCTGGTGGAGCGCAACGCGCACGTCCGCCAGAAGTCCCTCGCCGAGGGCTGACCGTGCGTCTGCTGCTGCGTTGCGACGCCGGACCGTCGACGGGGGTGGGGCACGCCGTCCGATGTGCCGCGGTCGCCGAGGCCGCGGTGCTGTCCGGGCACGAGGTGTCCTGGTCGGGACGGCTCGACGGGCTGGACTGGCTGTGGTCCGGGCTGGTCCGGGAGCCCGGACCCGTGCTGCCCCCGGCCGACACCGCCGGCGGACTCGCGGCACTGGCCCGTGAGCACCGGATCGACGCCGTGCACGTCGACCACTACCTGCTCGGCGACGACCTGCGGCCGGCCCTGCACGACGCCGGGGTCGTGCTGTCCACGGTGGAGGACTTCGCGACCGGCCGGCGTCCCGGCGACGTCGTGGTCGACCCCAACATGGGCGCCGGCGACCACCCCCGCCCCGACGACGGCTCCCCCGTCCTGCTCCGCGGCCCCGGCTACGCCCCGCTGCGGCTG
>NZ_WWFY01001047.1:0-9357 GCF_009864975.1 Pseudonocardia sp. SID8383 | reverse complement strand
GTCGGTCCGGTCCCGCTGCTGGTCGGGTCCCGGTGGCTGCCGCGGCACTGGGTGCTGGTCCTGGGCGTGGACGACGACGGCCGGTGGCGCGTCTACGAGCCCGGCTGCGGCCGGGTGCGGGCGTTCGACCCGGCGTTGCTCCGGCGGGGCGACCCGGCGGCCGTCGGCGGGGTGCTGGGGTGGCCGCGGCCGTGGTGCCTGCTGCTGCCCGTGGGCCGGGCGTAAACGAGCGGTGATCCGGACGTAACGGACGCGGGTGAGGGTGGGGACATGGCTCCCCCCGATCCCCGCCCGCTGCTCGCCGCGCTCGGCCGGCGCGACTTCCTCCGCGCGGCCGCCGCCGTCACCGCGGCCGGAGGGCTGGCCGGCTGCGGCACGTCCGCCACCGTCCCCGGATCCGTCGCGGCGACGCTGCCGGACGGTCCGCTGCAGCCCGGTGCGGGCGACATCCCCGGCGACCACTACCTCGGGTCCGACCCGGCCGACGTGCGCTGGGGCTACGTCCCGGCGATCGGGGCCGCTCCGGTGCTGACGATGCGGTCGGGGCAGACCGTCACCATCGACACCGTCTCCCACGAGGGCATCCTGGAGGACCAGGGCCGGGACCCGGTCGCGTGGTTCGGGCGCCACGGGGTCGCGGCCGACGGTGTGCTCTCCGATGCCGTCGCGGTCGCCCGGGACTACCGGCGCACACCGCGCGACTTCGACGCCGACGGCCCGCACGTCATCACCGGGCCGGTGTTCGTCGAGGGGGCGCGCCCCGGCGACGTCCTGAAGGTCGAGACCCTGTCCGCGGTGCCCCGGGTGCCGTACGGCGTCGTCTCCAGCAGGCACGGGAAGGGGGCACTCGGGCGCACCGCGTCCGGCGCGCCGCCCGCCGGGATCGTCCTCGACGAGGTCATGCCGCCGCCGGCCACCGACGGTCGCGCCACCGGCGACCCCGCGCGCTACGGCAACGTCTCGGTGTTCACCCCGGTCCGCGACGGGGCGGACGGCCCCGAGGCCCACCTGGCGTTCGGCGAGGGCCAGGAGGTGTCGTTCGGGCTGCGACCGTTCATGGGCACCATGGGGGTGGCCCACGCCGCGGCCGACGCCGAGAACGCCCCGGAGCTGAACTCGATCCCGCCGACCCTGGGCGGCGGCAACATCGACATCCGGTTGCTCGGCCCGGACTCGGCGTTCTACCTGCCCGTCCGCGCGGAGGGGGCACTGTTCCACGTCGGCGACCCGCACCTGGCGATGGGTGACGGGGAGGTCGCGCTGACCGCGCTGGAGGGCTCGCTGCGTGCCACGTTCCGGCTCACCGTGTGCCGGCCGGGGGAGGGCACGGCGCCGTCGGTGGCCTTCGGCCACCCGTTCGGCGAGACCCCGGACGCCTGGGTGCCCATCGGGCTCTCCGACCCGGACGGGAGCGTCGGCGGCCAGAAGGGAGACCTGGACGTCGCGATGCGCCGGGCCGTGGTCAACGCGCTCGACTTCCTGCAGGAGGACCGGGGCATGGACCGGGCGACGGCCTACGCCTACCTCTCCGCGGCGGCGGACTTCGCGGTCTCGCAGGTGGTGGACCGGACCGTCGGGGTGCACGGGGTCATCCCCAAGGCGCACTTCCGGTCCTGAGCGCGCGGGTCCGGGGGCCGGGAATCGTGTCGGTGTCGACTCGTAGACTTGACATGTGACCGAGACCCTGCCAGCGCGTACCGCCGACCTGCCCGCGAAGTGGACCCCGGGCGAGGTAGAGGGCGACATGTACCGCCGCTGGGTCGACGCCGGGTACTTCCGGGCCGACCCGTCGTCGGACAAGGACCCGTTCTGCATCGTCATCCCGCCGCCGAACGTCACCGGCAGCCTGCACCTGGGCCACGCGATGGACCACACGCTCATCGACGTGCTGACCCGGCGCGCCCGCATGCAGGGCCGTGACGCGCTGTGGCTGCCCGGCATGGACCACGCCGGCATCGCGACCCAGTCGGTCGTCGAGCGGCGGATGGCGGCCGCGGGCGAGCCGGACCGGCACACGATCGGCCGTGCGGCGTTCGTGGAGAAGGTCTGGCAGTGGAAGGCCGAGTCCGGCGGCTCGATCCTCGGGCAGATGGAGCGCCTGGGCGACGGTGTCGACTGGTCGCGCGAGCGCTTCACCCTCGACGAGGGCCTGTCCCGCGCCGTCGCCACCGTCTTCAAGAAGATGTTCGACGACGGGCTGATCTACCGGGCCGAGCGCCTGGTCAACTGGTCCCCGGCGCTGCGCTCGGCGATCTCCGACATCGAGGTCGACCACATCGAGACCGAGGGCGAGCTGGTCTCCATGCGCTACGGCGACGGGGACGCCTCGCTCGTCGTCGCCACCACCCGGGTCGAGACGATGCTCGGTGACACCGCGATCGCGGTGCACCCGGACGACGCGCGCTACGCGCACCTGGTCGGCACCGAGGTCGAGATGCCGATCACCGGGCGGCGGATCCCGGTCGTGGCCGACGACTACGTCGACCCGGAGTTCGGCTCCGGCGCCGTCAAGATCACCCCGGCGCACGACCCGAACGACTTCGAGCTGGGCCGCCGCCACGACCTGCCGATGCCGACGATCATGGACGAGGCCGGCACCATCGCCGGGACCGGTACCCGCTTCGACGGCATGGACCGCTTCGAGGCGCGCGAGGCCATCCGCGAGGAGCTGCGCGCGCAGGGCCGGATCGTCGCCGAGAAGCGCCCCTACCTGCACTCGGTCGGGCACGACTCGCGCACCGGCGTCCCGATCGAGCCGCGGCTGAGCCTGCAGTGGTTCGTCAAGGTCGAGCCGCTGGCCCGGTCCGCGGGCGACGCGGTCCGCTCCGGCGAGACCGTCCTGCACCCGAAGGAGCAGGCCAAGCGGTACTTCGACTGGGTCGACAACATGCACGACTGGACCATCAGCCGGCAGCTCTGGTGGGGCCACCGCATCCCGGTCTGGTACGGCCCGGACGGCGAGGTCGTGTGCGTCGGACCGGACGAGGAGCCGCCGTCGGGCGAGGGCTGGCGCCAGGACCCCGACGTCCTCGACACCTGGTTCTCCTCCGGCCTGTGGCCGTTCTCCACGCTGGGCTGGCCGGACGAGACCCCGGACCTGGAGCGCTACTACCCGAACTCGGTCCTGGTCACCGGCTACGACATCCTGTTCTTCTGGGTCGTCCGGATGATGATGTTCGGGACCTACGTGATGGGGAAGGCCCCGTTCCGCGACGTCTACCTGCACGGGCTCATCCGCGACGAGCACGGCAAGAAGATGTCGAAGTCCAAGGGCAACGTCATCGACCCGCTGGCGCTGATCGACTCCTACGGCGCGGACGCGCTGCGGTTCACCATCGCCCGCGGCTCCAATCCCGGCACCGACATGTCGCTGTCGGAGGAGTGGGTCGCCGGGTCCCGCAACTTCACCACGAAGCTGTGGAACATCACCCGGTTCGCGCTGGCCAAGGGCGCGGACGCGAGCCTGCCGCTGCCCGTCGACGCCGACCGCACCGACGCCGACCGCTGGATCCTGGGCCGGCTCGCCGAGGTCCGCGAGCAGACCGACGAGCTGCTCGACGGCTACCAGTTCGCCAAGGCGACCGAGGGGCTCTACCACTTCGCGTGGGACGAGCTGGCCGACTGGTACGTCGAGCTGTGCAAGACCCAGCTCGACGACCCGGCCACCGAGCCGGGCACCCGGGCCGTCCTCGGGCACGTCCTCGACGCGCTGCTGCGGATGCTGCACCCGATCGCGCCGTTCGTCACCGAGGCGCTGTGGACCGCGCTGACCGGCGGCGAGACCGTCGTGACCGCGGCCTGGCCGACGGCCGACGGCACCGGGGCGCCGGTCGACCCGGCCGCCGCGGCCCGGGTCGCCGACGCGCAGAAGGTCATCACCGAGGTCCGCCGGTTCCGCACCGAGCAGGGCCTGCCCGACCGCAAGGCCGTCGCCGCCCGCCTCACCGGCCTCGACGCCGCCGGGCTGACCGCGCACGAGCGCGCGCTGCGCTTCCTCACCCGGCTCGACCCGGGCGGTGACGACTTCGCCGTCACCGCGAGCTTCGAGGTCGCCACCTCCGGTGGGCCGGTCACCGTCGAGCTCGACACCTCGGGGGCGATCGACGTCGCCGCCGAGCGCGCCCGGCTCGGCCGCGACCTGGCCGCCGCGGAGAAGGAGCGCGACGCCGCGGACAAGAAGCTGAACAACCCCAAGTTCACCGAGAAGGCACCGGCCGAGGTCGTCGACGGGATCCGTGCCCGGCACGCGACCGCCGTCGCCGACATCGACCGCATCACCGCGCGGCTCGCCGCGCTCCCGGAGGCCTGATCCCGCCGTGGCGAAGGAGTACGACGAGTTCGACGACTTCACCGAGGCCGACTCGCCGACCTACGGCGGCGACCGGTGGGCCGAGGGCGGGTTCGGCGACTCGCCCGACGGTGAGCCGTCCGGCGGCGACGCCGAGCAGGAGCAGGACGACGAGCCCGGTGGCGAGGACCGCTCCGACGCCCCCGAGGCGTCCGACGCGGCGCCGGAGGACACCCAGGAGGCCCTGATCGCGGCCGTCCTGGACGAGATCCGCGGCGGGGGAGACCCCGACGTCGTCCCGGCCCAGTCCACCGTGACCGGCTACGCCGAGTTCCTCGCCGTCGACGCGGCGCTGGACCGGCGCTGGCCGGAGTCGGTGATGGAGCCGTCGCTGGAGCGCATGCAGGCGCTGTGCGACGCACTGGGCGACCCGCAGCGCGGCTACCCGGTCGTGCACCTGACCGGGACCAACGGCAAGACCTCCACCTCCCGGATGGTCGACGCGCTGCTCACCGAGATCGGGCTGCGGACCGGGCGCTACACCAGCCCGCACCTGCAGCGCGCCACCGAGCGGATCAACCTGGACAACCGCCCGGTCACACCCGAGCGCTACGTGGCGGCCTACCGCGAGGTGGAGCCGCTGGTCGAGCTCGTCGACGCCGGGCGCGGCGACGCGCCCGCGCTGAGCAAGTTCGAGGTGCTCACCGCGATGGCCTTCGCGGCGTTCTCCGACGCCCCGGTCGAGGCCGCGGTCATCGAGGTCGGGCTCGGCGGGCGCTGGGACGCCACCAACGTCGCCGACGGGAATGTGGCGGTGGTCCTGCCGGTCGGGCTCGACCACGCCGAGTACCTCGGTGACGACATCACCGACATCGCCCGCGAGAAGTCCGGGATCATCAAGGAGGGCTCGGTCGCCGTCCTCGCGGCCCAGGACAAGCGGGTCGCCGAGGTCCTCCTGGAGCGCTGCGCCGAGGTCGGCGCACAGGTCGCCCGGGAGGGCGCCGAGTTCGGCGTCGTGGAGCGGGAGCTCGCCGTCGGCGGGCAGCGCCTGGAGCTGCAGGGCCTGTCCGGCCGCTACGACGAGATCTTCCTGCCGCTGCACGGCGAGCACCAGGCGTCGAACGCGGCGGTCGCACTGGCCGCGGCCGAGGCGCTCGTCGGCGCCGGCACCGCGCAGCCCCTCGACCCCGACGCGGTCCGCGCCGCGTTCGCCTCGGTCCGCTCACCCGGGCGGCTCGAGCCCGTCGAGGGCGGGCCTGACCGGCCGACCGTGCTGCTCGACGCCGCGCACAACCCGGCCGGAGCCACCGCGCTCGCGGGCGCGCTGGGCTCGGAGTTCCGCTTCACCCGGCTCGTCGGCGTGATCGGGGTGCTGCAGGGCAAGGACGCCCGCGGCATCCTGGAGGGGCTGCAGCCGGCGCTGCACGAGGTCGTCGTCACCACCAACTCCTCGCCCCGTGCGATGGACCCCGACGAGCTCGGCGCGCTCGCTGCCGAGGTCTTCGGGTCCGAGCGGGTCAGTGTCGAGCCGTCGCTGGCCGAGGCCGTCGAGCAGGCCCGCGAGATCGCCGAGGAGGCGGGCGGGTCCGGGGTCGGCGTCGTCGTCACCGGGTCGGTCGTCACCGTCGGCGAGGCGCGGGCGCTGTTCGGGAAGGAACCGGAGTGAGCGACGTGCCGGGTGTGCCCGAGGGTGTGCGGCCGCCGCCCACCGACCCCATGAAGGGTGCCCGCGGCGTGTTCGCCGCGACGCTGATCCTGGAGGCGATCGTCGTCCTCCTGGCGCTGCTGGTGCTCCCGCGCTTCGGCACCGGGTCGACCGCGCTCGGCTTCGGGGTGGTGGCGGGCATCGCCGTCGCCATGATCCTGGCGTCCGGGGTGCAGCGGCGGCCGTGGGGGCTCACCGCGGCGCTGGTGCTGCAGGTGGCGCTGCTCGTCGCGGCGCTGGTGTTCCTGTCCTCGCTGGTCGTGGTTGCGGTGGTGTTCATCCTCGTGTGGGCGGTCCTGGTCTGGATGCGGCGCGAGGTGGCCCGCCGGATGGCGGCGGGGACGCTGCCGTCGCAGCAGCAGGACTGACACACGGCGGTCCGGGCGCACTCGTGACGGTGGGTGCCGGACCCCCGGCGGGTCGTCGCTACCCTGTCGCGCGTGACTGAACGCACTCTCGTCCTGGTCAAGCCCGACGGCGTCGCGCGCAAGCTCGTCGGTGAGGTCGTCTCGCGCATCGAGCGCAAGGGCCTCGGTCTGGTGGCCCTCGACCTGCGCACGGTGGACCGTGAGCTGGCCGCCCAGCACTACGCCGAGCACGACGGCAAGCCCTTCTTCGAGGAGCTGCTGTCGTTCATCACCTCCGGCCCGGTCCTGGCCGCGGTCGTCGAGGGCCCCCGCGCCATCGCCGCCTGGCGGCAGATCGCCGGCGGCACCGACCCGGTGGAGAAGGCCACCCCCGGCAGCATCCGTGGCGACCTCGCCCTGGAGACCGGTTCCAACCTGGTGCACGGCTCGGACTCCCCGGAGTCGGCCGACCGGGAGATCAAGCTCTGGTTCCCGAACCTGTGACCGCAGGCGTCCCGGCCGTCCGCCGGGTCGTCGACCCCCACCCCGGCGCCGCCGCCGCGCTCGGTGACCTCTGGATCGCCGTGACCGAGGCCGGCGGCGCCGTGGACTTCGTGCCCGGCGCCGACCCGGACGAGGTCCGCGCACTGGCGGTCGAGACCGTCGACGCCGCCCGGTCCGGCGCGTCCCGGATGTTCGTGCTGGGGGAGGACACCGCCCCGCTGGGCACGGTCTTCCTGGTCCCGGGCACCGGCATCGCCGCGCACCGCGCCGACGTGCAGCGCCTCATGGTCCGCCCTGACCTGCAGGGACGTGGTCTCGGCACGGTCCTGCTCGACGCCGCCGTCGCCCACGCCCGGGAGACGGGCCTGGCAATGCTGACCCTCGGCGCCCGCGGCGGCACCCCGCTGCCCGCGTTCTACGCCGCCCGCGGCTTCGTCGAGTACGGCAGGCTGCCCGGCGGGGTGCTGCTCTCCCCGGAGGACGCGCGCGACGTCCACCTGTTCTTCCTGCCGCTCGGCTGACCCCCCGGCCCGCGGGAAGATCGAATCCCCCCGACGGCCGGATGGCAGAGGCCGTCCCCGCGGTCCACCATGTGGGCCATGACCGTGCTCACCCCGCGCCCGACGACCGCGGACCTGGTCCGTGGAGTCGTCGTGGCGGTCCTGGCGATCCTGCAGGTACTCGTGTCGGTGCTCGGGGGGTCGGGGATCGGCGCCGTCGCGCGCGACTACGACACCCCGCTGCTGGCCGCGGGATGGGCGTTCTCGATCTGGGGTCTGATCTACCTGGGCGTGCTGGTCTACGCCGGCTACGCCCTGCTGCCCGGCCAGCGCGGCCGCGAGGTGCACCGCCGCGTCGGCTGGTGGGTCGCGGCGACCGCGGTGCTCAACCCGCTGTGGATCGCGGCCTTCTCGAACCGCTGGGTGGTCACCGCCGAGGTGCTGCTGGTCCTGCTCGTCGTCGCGCTCGGTGTCGTCTACGGACGGCTGTCCCGCAGCGTCGCCGACGGCTGGGCGGAACGGCTGGCGATGCGACTGCCGCTGGCCGTCTACCTCGGCTGGTCCTCGGCCGCGCTGGTGCTGGGCCTGATGGCGGCCGGCGTCGCGGTCGGGCTGCCGTCCGACGGGGTGCTCCCGCAGGTCGCGGCGATTCTGCTGCTCGTGATCCTCACCGCGGTCGTGCTGTCGGTAGTCGGCTCCACCGCCGGGTTCGCGGGCTTCGCGGGGGCGCTGTGCTGGGCGCTGCTGGGCGTCGTCGCCAACGACCGGCCGATCGCCGTCACCGTCGTCGCGACCGTCGCAGCGGGGATGATCGCGGTGCAGGCGGTGCGCCGGATCACGCGGTCGGTCCAGCCGGCCCGGCTGGCCCTGGGCTGAGCCGGCGGCTGAGAGGAAACCCGCACCGGGACGTCGGTCCCGCTTGCTACGGTCGCACCGGCAGGAGCAGCGGTACCAGGGAGGCCCGGCATGATCACCGGAAGCATCGTCGCGATCGTGACCCCGATGCACGACAGCGGCGAGGTCGACCACACGGCCCTCGGCGAGCTCGTCGAGCGGCAGGTCGAGGCGGGCACCGCGGCGATCGTCTCGGTCGGCACGACCGGCGAGTCGTCCACGCTGTCGGTGCTCGAGCACACCGAGGTCATGCGGCGCACCATCGAGGTCGCGAACGGCCGGGTCCCGGTCATCGCCGGCACCGGGGCGAACTCCACCGCCGAGGCGATCCACCTGACCCGCGCCGCGCGGGCGGCCGGCGCCGACGGCGCGCTGCTCGTGACGCCGTACTACAACAAGCCTCCGCAGGAGGGCCTCTACCAGCACTTCAAGCGGATCGCCGAGACCGTCGACATCCCGCAGTACCTCTACAACGTCCCGGGTCGCACGGCCTGCGACATGCTGCCGTCGACGGTGGCCCGGCTGGCGGAGATCCCGAACATCGTCGGCCTCAAGGAGGCCAAGGGCGACCTGGACCGGGTCCGCGAGCTCGTCGCGCTGGGCCTGGACGACTTCGCGCTGTACTCCGGTGACGACGGCACCGCCCGCGCGTCGATGCTCGCCGGGTTCCACGGCGACATCTCGGTGACCGCGAACGTCGCCCCCGAGACGATGGCCCGGATGTGCAAGGCCGCCGTCGCCGGTGACGCCGAGACCGCCTCCGCGCTCGACGCCGACCTCGCGGGCCTGCACGCGGCGCTGTTCTCCGAGCCGAACCCGATCCCGGTGAAGTGGGCGCTGGCCGAGCTGGGACTCATGCCCGGCGGGATCCGGCTGCCGCTGGTGCCGCTGGACGAGTGGCACCACGAGGACGTCCGCGCCGCGCTGCGGGCCGCGGGCCTGCTGTCCTGAGCCCCGCCCTCCCCGGGGCGCTGCTCGTCGCCAACCGCGCCGAGATCGCCGTCCGGATCATGGAGACGGCGTCGGGGCTGGGCGTGCGCACGGTCGCCGTGCACGCTGCCGACGACGCCGCCTGCGCACACGTCGCCCGCGCCGACGCCGCCGTCGCGCTGCCCGGCA
>NZ_WWFY01001046.1:0-27145 GCF_009864975.1 Pseudonocardia sp. SID8383 | reverse complement strand
CGGGCGGACTCGGTCGCGTTCGCGCCGGCGAGCCCGGCGCCGGAGGGGACGGTGTCGTGGTCGGTGGTGGTCATGGCACGCCCCGGGTTCAGCGGCCGTTGCGGCCGAACAGCCGCACGTCGTCGTTGTTGATCAGGTCGGGCACGGTCCAGCCGTTGAGGTCGTACTCGTCGAGGCACTGCTCGGCGAAGCCCTTCATCGCCGACGCGGTGCCCGACGCCTCGGCGGCGAACAGGAGCTCGGCGCGCACGCCCTCGTGGTTGCCGGAGTAGTTGCGCTCGTAGAGCTCGTGGCGCCCGCCGAACTCCGAGCCGATCGAGTCCCAGATCAGCTTCATGAGCTTGACCCGGTCGACGGCCTCGTAGCCGTTCGAGCCGCGGACGTACTTGTCCAGGTAGGGCCGGACCTCCGGGGAGAGGAAGTCCGCGGAGTGGCTGGGCAGGTAGATCAGCGAGGCGCCCAGGTCCTGCATGATGATCTCCTTGACCCGCGGGTAGCCCAGGGTCATGAACCAGCGGTAGGCCAGGCCGTAGTCGAGCTTGGGCAGCTTCGCCCCACCCACCCACTCGTCGGGGTTGGCGCACATCGCATCCGACAGCGCCCAGAACATGTTGCGCCAGGCGATGACCTCGCCGACCCGGGTCTGCACGCCGCGGAAGTCCTTCGAGCCGGTGACCTCCAGGCCCTTCATCAGCAGGCCGGCGATGAAGTCGAGCTTGACCGCGAGCCGGGTGACGCCGTGGAAGGTGAAGCGGTGCAGGAAGCCGGACCCGGGGAAGAACGTCGACGCCTTCTCCGCGTCGCCGTAGATGAACACGTTCTCCCAGGGGATGAGCACCTTGTCGAGGATGAAGATCGTGTCGTTCTCGTCCATCCGCGAGGAGAGCGGATAGTCGAACGGGGTGCCCATCATCGAGGCCTGCTGGGCGTAGGACGGGCGACAGATCAGCTTCATCCCGGGCGCGCCCATCGGCACGGTGCAGACCAGGGAGTACTCGCGCTTCTTGATCGGCAGGCCGTAGTGGGCGAGGAAGTTGAAGTGGGTGATCGCCGAACCGGTGGCGACGACCTTGGCCCCGGAGACGACGACACCGTTGTCGTTCTCCTCCTCGACGTGCATGAACACGTCGGAGACCTCGTCCGGCGGGCGGTGCCGGTCGACCGGCGGGTTGATGATCGCGTGGTTCCAGTAGAGGACCTTCTCCTGCGACTCCTCGTACCAGCGCCGGGCATTGGCGGCGTAGGGGTCGTAGAACTCGGAGTTCGCGCCCAGGGTGCCGAGGAACGCGGCCTTGTAGTCGGGGCTGCGCCCCATGAAGCCGTAGGTCATCCGGGCCCACTCGGCGATCGCCTCGCGGTCCTTGCGCAGGTCCTCGACCGAGTGCGGGGTCCGGAAGAACGGGTGGGTGACGCCGGAGCTGCCGGTGTCGGTGGGGACGGTGAGCTTCTCGGCGCGGGTCGGGTCGTGCAGCGCGTCGTAGAGCCGCGCGGTCATCCGTACCGCGTTGCGGAACGCCGGATGGGTGGTCACGTCGGCGACCTTCTCGCCGTAGAGGTAGACCTCACGGTCGTCCTTGAGACTTTCGATGTACTCGTCGCCGGTCATCGGCCGGGTGACGCGGCCGTCGGCGTCGGTGGGGGTGGCGACCGAATCCTGCTGCAGGGTCATCATCGACTCCTTTGTCGTTCGGGCTCGGGGGTCGAGCCGTGCGTGCGCACGGCGTCATGTACGGGGGGTGGTCAGCGGGCCGCGGCCGGGGTGATCCAGCTCTGCCCCGCGGGGCCGTCGGCCGAGTCGCCCCACAGGACCGGCTCGTGGTCGTCGCCCAGATGGTGGAAGCGGCCGGTGTGGAACAGCAACGGGGCGCCGTCGTGGATCAGGAACTCCTGAACCTCGCCCAGGTAGAGCACGTGGTCACCGCCGTCGTAGGCCTGCCAGGGGGTGCAGGAGATGTGCGCCAGGGCGCCGTCGAGCCGCGGCGCACCGCACGCGCTGTCGGGCAGCCACGCGACGTCCTGGTTCGGCCGGCCCGCGAAGTGCAGCGCCAGCTCCTTCTGCCCCGACGCGAGGACGTTCACGGTGAACGGCCGCCGCTCCTGTTCGACCAGGGCGCACAGGCGCGACCGCCGGTCCAGCGACACCAGCACCAGCGGCGGGTCGAGCGACACCGCGGTGAAGGCGTTCACCGTCGCGCCGTGCGGCGTGCCGTCGGCCCCCTGGCAGGTGATGACGGTGACGCCGGTGGCGAAGTGCCCGAGGCACCGGCGCAGCTCTCGCGGGTCGATCGCCATCGATCGCTCCTCCCTGTACGCTCTGCGTACACACTGCCCGCTTTGCGTTCACGACCACTGTGTCGAGTGGGTTCGCGCTGGTCAACGCCCCTGCGGCGCCCGCACGGACCGGGTCACGATCAATTGAGAGGAATCCCGTCCCAATGACCGACGTGGCCGACGGCGCCGGTGCTCGGGACCGCATCCAGAGCATCGAGCGGGGTTTCGCCGTGCTGCTCGCCTTCGACGCCGACCGGCCCCGGCCGACCAGCTCGGACGTGGCGGCGGCGACCGGCCTGTCCCGGCCCGCCGTCCGGCGGATCCTGCTGACCCTGGAGCACCTCGGCTACGTCGAGCAGGCGCACGGCCACTGGCGGCTGACGCCGCGCGTGCTGTCGGTCGGACAGCGGTACATCGCGACGCACTCGATCGTCGACGCCGCCCGCCCCTACCTGACGCAGCTGGCCGAACAGACCGACGAGTCCGCCTCGCTGACCGTGCTGGACGGCACGGACGCCGTCTACGTCGCCCGGGTGCCGGTACGCCGGATCCTGCAGGTCGACGTCTCCCCCGGCACCCGGGTCCCGGCCACGGCGACCGCGATGGGGCGGGTCCTGCTGGCCTGGGCCGAGGAACCGACCATCGCCCGGGTGCTCGCCGCGGGCCCCCCGGCCTGCACCCCGCGGACCGTCACCGATCCGAAGGCGTTGCGCGGGATCCTCCGGGAGGTGCATACCCGGGGCTGGGCGTTGGCCGTCGGCGAGCTCGACCCGGACCTCATGGCCGTGGCGGTCCCGGTGCGGGACCACACGGGAGCGGTCGTCGCGGCGCTGGCGTCCGCGACCAGCGTCGGCCGGTGCTCACCGGAGAGGCTGGTCGAGACCGTCCTGCCGCACGTACTGGCCACGGCCGAACGCCTGAGCCGGAGCCTCGGACGGCCCTCGGGCGCCCGGTTCGGCGCCACCCGCGACGGGTTCTACTGACCGCGGGTCAGTCGTGCGCGACGAACAGAGTGGCTCCGCCGTCGGCGGAGCTCTCCAGGTCGGCGGCCGCCGCCCGGCCCTCCGGTGACGCCACCAGGTCGTATGCCATGGCCGGGTCCGCCGTGGTCGCGGTCCAGCGGGTCCGTGTGGTTCGCGCCCTGGCGTGCGACCGGCCGTGGCGCGACGTGGCGGAGTACGGTGCGCCGGTGCGTGGGAACCCGGCGGTGAGAGCCCTCGTCGGACTGGTGCTGGTGGGCGCCGTCGGATGCGCTCCGTCCGTGCCGGTACCGCCACCGGCGACCGCTCCGGCGCCGCCGGCGCCGCTCCTGTCCCCGCTGACCGGGCTGCCCTCCGAGCCCGGAGCGAGAGTCTTCGCCGTGAAGATCGACAACACCGCGGAGGCGCGCCCGTGGGACGGCGTCGAGTTCGCCGACGTCGTCTACGTCGAGCCGGTCGAGGGCGGCCTCACCCGGCTGCTCGCCGTGTTCGCCTCGCAGCTACCGGGCTCGGTGGGGCCGGTGCGCAGTGCCCGGGAGACCGACATGGGCGTGCTCGGCGCCTACGGCCGCCCGGCCCTCGTCTTCTCCGGCGCCGCACCGCCGGTCATGGACGAGATCGTCGCCGCGCCGCTGGTCCCGGCCGTGCCCCGCGAGTTCCCGGCGGCGTTCCGGCGTGACGACCGGCGGCCGGCGCCGGTGAACGTCTACGTGGACCTGGCGGACCTCCGCGGCCGGGTGCCGGAGGCGGGGCCGGTCCAGGACATCGGCCTGCGCTTCGGGCCCGCGCCGGACGGGGGTGCCCCCGCCCCGGAGCGCACCGTCCGGGTGGGTTCCACCGCCGTCACCGTCAACTGGAGCGCACCCGACGACGCCTGGACGATCGCAACCGGCGAGGAGATCGCCGTCGCCGGTCCGGACCGGCGGCCGGTGCGGGCGGACACGGTGGTCGTGCAACGGGTGGGGGTCGTCGAGTCCTCGGTCCGGGACAGCGCCGGCTCGGCCTCCCCGATCGCGCTCACCGTCGGCGCGGGCGACGCCGAGGTCCTGCGTGACGGCCGTTCGTTCCCCGCCCGGTGGTCCCGTCCCGCTGTGGGCGACCCCACCCGTCTGACCGCACCCGACGGCCGTGAGGTGCCCCTGCACCCGGGGCGGACCTGGGTACTGCTCGTCGCGTAGGCGGTCCGCCCGGGGCATCGTGCGGCCCCGTTCCACGGTCGCAGGGCGCAGGTGCCGTGACGGCATCGTCGATCGCAGGGATTCCCGATGGACGCCGCCCGGGTGACCCGCGTCGTGGCCGTCCCGACGTACCACGCCGTCGAGCCCGTGCCGTTCCTCCGTTCGCTCGGTCATGCGTTCGAACGAGAACAAACGACCCGAATGGGGATAATTCGGGTACGGTCCGCGACGCAGCACAGCGGCCGTACGACACAGGGGTTCCGACGATGACGACGAATGACAGCGGTCCCGAGCCCGGCACGGCCACGGCGGATCCTCCGGCTCCGGGAGCGGCGACCGCCGCCGACGGCAGAACCCCGCGGGCGACGTGGTCGCTGCGTCTGCTCGGCGTGGCGCTCGCCCTGCTGACGTGGCTGCTGCTCGGGGCGGCGCAGGAACTGCCCCCCGAGGCGCGGATGGTCGCGGCGATCGGTGTCCTGATGGCGACGTGGTGGGTCACCGAGGCCATCCCGCTGTCGGCGACCGCGCTGCTGCCGGTGGTGCTGTTCCCCGCGTTCGGGGTGGTGTCGGTGGCCGACACGACCGCCCGCTACGGCGACCCGATCGTCTTCCTGTTCCTGGGCGGGTTCCTCATCGCGATCGCCATGCAGAAGTGGCACCTGCACCGGCGGATCGCGCTGCTGACGCTGCGGGCGGTGGGCACGACACCGACCCGGATCGTGCTCGGCATGATGGTGGCGACGGCGTTCCTGTCGATGTGGGTGTCCAACACCGCGACCACACTGATGATGCTGCCGATCGCGCTGTCGGTCCTGGCGCTGGTCGCCGAGCGTGCCGGGGGCGGCGGCGACGAGGTCCGTCGCGGCGCCCCGCTCAGTGAGACCATCCGCGACCCGGCTGTGCGCTCGTTCGGCATCGGGCTGATCCTCTCCGTGGCGTGGGCCTCGTCGATCGGCGGACTCGGAACGCTGCTGGGCAGCCCGCCGAACGCCATCGTCGCCGGCTACGTACAGGACGAGCTCGACCGCGACATCAGCTTCGTCGGCTGGATGCAGCTCGGGGTCCCGATCGTCGTGGTGTTCGTGACCGTCGCGTGGCTGCTGATCACCCGGGTGCTGTTCCGGACCACACTGACCGAGATCCCCGGCGGCCGGGAGATGATCGACGACCAGCTCCGGGAGATGGGCCCGGCCAGTACGGCCGAGAAGCGCGTACTCGCGGTGTTCGCCTCCGCGGCGTTCCTGTGGATCGTGCCGGGCCTGCTCACCGAGTTCGACGCCGTGGACGCCGCGCTGCCGTGGCTGGGCGGGCTGAACGACACCGCGATCGCGATCGCCGCGGGTGTCGCGCTGTTCTTCCTGCCCTCCGCGACCACCCCGCCCGACGAGGCCGCGACCGGCCGCCGCGGCGGGTACCGGATGTTGCTGGCCTGGCCCGACGCCCAGGCGGGACTGCCCTGGGGCGTGCTGCTGCTGTTCGGGGGCGGGCTCGCCCTGGCCGGGGCGGTCGCCTCCAGTGGGCTCGACGAGTTCATCGGCACCAGCGTCGCCGGCCTCGGTGTACTTCCGGTCCTGCTGCTGGTGGCCGCGGTGGTGACGATCGTGCTGTTCCTGACCGAGGTCACCAGCAACACCGCGACGGCGGCGACGTTCATCCCGGTGCTCGGCGGGGTCGCGATCGGCATCGGCGCCGACTCGATGACGCTGCTCATCCCGGCGGCGCTGGCCGCGACGTGCGCGTTCATGCTGCCGGTCGGCACCCCGCCCAACGCCATCGTCTTCGGGTCCGGTGTGGTCACCATCGGCCAGATGGCCCGCGGTGGTCTGCTGCTCAACGTGGTCGGGGTCGTGCTGATCACCGGGTTCGCGTTCCTGCTCGGCGGATGGGCGCTGGGCCTGCAGTTCTGAGCCGTCTCACCCCGCCCCGGGGCCGGCCGGCGCGGTGATCCCGCGACGGACGGCGTCGGGGTGGGAGTGGGCGAGCAGGTGCCCCGCGTCGGCGACGAACTCGACGCGGGCCCCGAGCAGCATCCGGGCGGGGCGGGTCAGCTCCTCCGCCGGGAAGATCGGGTCGCGACGGCCGGCCAGGACGACGCACGGGATGTCGCGCCAGGCGGTGAGGACCGCGTTGGGCAGGGGTGCCGGCGCGAGCGAGCTGCGGGTGTGCTCGGGGACCAGCGTCATCCACTCGACGAGGTGGCGCCGGTCGGGCAGCGGTGCACCGCCGGAGAGGAAGGACAGCACCCGCTCGGTGCGGGCCTCGGTGGGATGCCACAGCCAGGGCAGGGCCGGGCGCAGACTCGCGGTGACCCGGGCGGGCACCAGACCGGCCGGGGCGACGAGGACGAGCCCGGCGACCGCCGGGCCGGGCCCGGCGCAGAGCGCGACAGCGGCGCCGAGGGACTCGCCGACGATCGTCGCCGGCTCGGTCCCGACCGCGGCCAGCACCTCGTCGATCCAGGCGCGATACCGGCCGACGAGATCGTCGGCGGGCCTCTCGCCGTGGCTGAGTCCGGGCTGCCCGGGGACGTCCACTGCCGTGACCCGGTGGTCGGCGGCCAGAGCCCGCACGACGTACGCCGATGCAGCGGCGCCGAGGGTCGTACCGGGCAGGAGCACCACGGCCGGCCCGGAACCGACGGTCGTGAGGTGGGTCGGCCCCAAGGGGGTGTCGATCCACCGGCAACGCGCGTCGGGCAGAAGGCGGCTGATCTGCAGGTTGCTCCAGTCGCGCAGCAGGGTACGGCCGGGTTCGGAGCGGTAGATGTCCATCGCGGGGCTGCCCTTCGTCGAGCGTGCGTGTTCTGCTCGCCGACCAGGCTTCCCGGCACACCGAGGCCACCGTAGGCACGTCGAGGCGCGTGAGCGAACGAGGGGTCCGTAAAGATCGCGCAAAGACGCTGCGCACGGATCGTCGTCGCAATTGTTTCGTCATGCGGCGACAACGGTGGCGTGGATCGCATCCGCCCAGCGCGACGACAGCCGCAAGAATCGCGTAGTCTTTGGGCGTGATTACTCGATGCGCCTTCCGAGCCCTGCAGTGGCTCGTGCCGCATCCGGGCACCAATGGTCATCCCTCGTCGTGGGGAGCCATCCTCGCCGGCGTCGCTCCCGACGCCTGAGCTCGCGACTCCGCACCGACAGGCGGCATGTTGCCGCGACCTGACCGCATGCGCAGCATCGCGGTGCGCGGGTTGCAATGTTTCGACACGTCGGCGATTCCCATTCCGGGTTTCGCCTGATACTCGTGCCCGAAACTCGCGCGAGGAGCTCTTTCCCCGATGTCGTTGTTCTGTGTTCTGGCGGCCCTGTGGCTGCTCGTTCCCGCGGTCGCAGTACTCGCGAACCGGGTCGGGGCGCGCGGCGGATGGCTCGCCGTCGTGGTGCTGACGGCCCTGACCGCCGTCGTCGCCACCGGCGGACCCGGCACGCGCACCGAGGCGGTGCCGTGGATCCCCTCGCTGGAAATCGCGCTGCGGCTGCGTGTGGACGGGCTCGGCTGGCTGTTCGCCCTGCTCGTCCTCGGAGTCGGCACGGTGGTGCTGGCGTACTCGACCTCCTATGTCACCGAGGAGCGGGCGGGCGGCTTCTTCGCGCTGATGACCGCGTTCGCCGCGGCGATGCTGACCCTGGTCCTCGCCGACGACCTGGTCGTGCTGTTCGTGGCGTGGGAGGTCACCACCCTCTGCTCCTATCTGCTGATCCTGCGGGTGGGACCTGCGGGGCGAGCGCCGGCGGCACGCACGTTGCTGGTGACCGTCGCCGGCGGCCTGGCGCTGCTGGGTGCGGTGTGCGCGATCGTGGTGCGGACCGGGACCACGCAGCTGTCGGCCGCGCTCGCCGACCCGGCCTGGACGCTGGATCCGGTGTTCGCCGGTGCCGTCGCCGTCCTGGTCGCCGTGGCCGCGATGACCAAGGCGGCGCAGTTCCCGTTCCACTCGTGGCTGCCCGACGCCATGGTCGCCCCGGCCCCGGTCAGCGCCTACCTGCACGCGGCGGCGATGGTCAAGGCCGGCATCTACCTCCTGATGCGCTTCGCCGGCGCGGCGTCGGCGTCGCCGCTGTGGCCATGGCTGCTCGTCACGGTCGGCGTGGTGACGGCGCTGCTGGGCGGCGTGCTCGCGTTGCAGCGCAGCGATCTCAAGGAGATGCTCGCCTACTCCACGATCAGCCAGCTCGGTCTGCTCGTGGCCGTCATCGGCGTCGGGACCACGACCGCGCTGCTGGCCGCGAGCGCCCACGTCGTCGCGCACGCCCTGTTCAAGTCCGCCGGCTTCATGACCGTGGGGCTGGTGGAGCGCCGCGCCGGGACCCGCGACCTGCGTGAGTTGCGCGGCCTGTTCCGGTCGATGCCCTGGACCGCCACGATGATCGCCCTGATCGCCCTGAGCATGGCCGGCGTACCGGTGACGCTGGGCTTCGTCTCCAAGGAGTACGTCCTCGACGCCGCCCTGTCCGGAGACGGGGGCCCGGCACTGCTCGCCGCCGTCGGGCTCGGCGCCGCCGCGGTGCTGACCGTCGCCTACAGCGCACGGATGGTGTTCCCCGTGTTGTTCGGGTCGACGACCGCGCTCGGTCCTCCCGGCGGTGCACGGACGATGGCCGGGACGGTCACCGTCACCGCGCTCGCCGGTGCCCTGCTCGGGCCGGCGGTCTGGCTGCTCGACGGCGCGCTGCGGTCCTCGGCGGCCGCGGCTCTCGGGGTGGCCCCGGCGGCGGTCCCGGCCGTCTCCGTGTGGCACGGCGTCACCCCGGCGTTGGTGGTCTCGGCGATCGCCATCGCCCTGGGGACCGTGGTGGCCGTCGCTCACCGGTGGGTGGACCGGGCACTGGACCGGGCGCTGTTCCCGGTCACCGGCGTCGCGGTCGTGGAGCGGCTGCGCAGCGGTGTCGTCGGCCTGGGCCGGGCCACCGGCCGCCCCTACCGTGGTGACGCCCCTGCCCGGCACCTGCTCATCCCCCTCCTGCATGTGTACGCGACTCGTCAACCCACACGCTCACCGAGGCCGTCGAGCTGCCCGCTCCCGGAACGACACACCCGCAGCGGCGACGAACACCTACGGCTGCTCGCGAAACAACCCAGGTCGTCTACGACGTAGAACGCGGCCAAGAACGTTGTCTCCGATCTGGACTCGGGCGAGCAGGCAGCGCAGGAACGCACGGCCGGGTTCAGACCTGGCGGCCGCGACCATGGCGGACAGTGGATCTCGGGCAGCGGGCCGACGCGCACTCTTCACCATCGGAGGGCCTACGCCGCCGACAC
The DNA here is from genome assembly GCF_009864975.1 of Pseudonocardia sp. SID8383. NCBI lineage: Bacteria > Bacillati > Actinomycetota > Actinomycetes > Pseudonocardiales > Pseudonocardiaceae > Pseudonocardia > Pseudonocardia sp. SID8383. The sequence goes on along the minus strand of NZ_WWFY01001046.1, from coordinate 17,454 downwards.
GGGTGGGGGATATGCCGATTCACGACCCGTCCCCCACCCGTATCGGTCAGGGTGAGCGCGGCTCGTTGTCGCCGTCGTCGCCCGTGGACGGCGGACGGTCAGCCGAGCAGCTGGCGCATCCGGCCGACCTCGGCCTGCTGAGCGTCGACGATCTGCTGGGCCAGTGCCTTCGCCTCGGCATTGGCTCCGGCGGCGAGTTCGGTCTGGGCCATCTGCACCGCACCCTCGTGGTGGGCGATCATCATCTCGAGGAACATGCGGTCGAAGTCGGCGCCGTCGGCGTGCTCGAGCCGGCGCATCTGGTCAGGCGTCATCATCCCGGCCATACCGCCGTGATCCATCCCGCCCTGGCCCATTCCGCCATGGTCCATCCCGGACATGCCGCCCTGGTCCATCCCGGGCATACCACCGGATGCGGGAGCGCCCCAGGTGGTGAGGAAGGCCTGCATCTGCGCGATCTCCGGGCCTTGGGCCTGCTCGATCTCGGTGGCGAGACGGCGGACGTCGTCACTGCCGGCACGGTCGGCGGCCAGCTTCGACATCTCCACCGCCTGCTGGTGGTGCGGGATCATGCCCTGGGCGAAGGCGATGTCGGCCTGGTTGTGCTCGGCCGAGATCGCCGCGCCCGGAGCAGCGGAGCTGGTCGGGGCGGGGGCCGTGGGCGCGGCGCTGCCGGTAGGCTCTGCGCCGCCGCAGGCCGACAGCACGAGGGCAGCGGTCAGTGTCGTGGCCGCAGTGGCCACGTTGGTGATCTTCATGGGTAGTTCTGGCTCTCCGTGTCGAGTACGGGTGATCGGGGCCGGGATCCGGCGCTCTTCCGCGCCGGGGGCCGATCAGGTCCGCAACACGCAGAGCTGAGCGAGTCGTCTGGGAACGGGCGGCGGCCGCTGCGCGGGTCGGCTGCGGGGGCGCCGACGGGCCGCGGTGATCGCTATCGGGAGCGTCAGACGTCCGAGGAACAGCCATGCCGCGAGCAGGGCGAGCCCGGTGGCAGCCAACACGGCCAGGCACAGGTGCAGTGCGTGGGTGGCGTCGTGCTCGCCGTGGTCGGCCGGCATCGGAGGTTCGACTGCCACCGTTGCCGGTGGCGCGGATGCCTCGACGGCACGATGGTCGCTGTGCCCCGGCGCTGTCGCCGCCACCCCGTGCCCGGTGTCTGCAGTGGGGGGCGGGGCGACGAGTGCGTGCATCCCGATCAGGCCGAGCAGGACAGGCAGGACCAGCAGCACCAGCTGTAGCCCTTCTCGCCTGTTGCCCATGTCGGTCACGGTACCGGGGTGGTCGCCCGGCCCGCGCGCGCTGCCGCTACAGCCGGCCTGCCGTAGACGGCGGGCACGACCGGATCGGATCCACATCCGTCCCGCCATGCCCTCGGCCCGCCGGCCACGTCGGTCGATTGCCTTTGGGGTCAGACCGCTGCACGGGCACCGCACTCGGTGGTGTCGGCACCGGCGAGTCGTGCCGTGCTGCGCGCAGGCGTCAGGTCGAGACGGTGAAGAAGCTGAGCGTCGAGGGCGACGACGACGGTCGAGACCGACTTCAAAATCGCGCCGACGCTCATCGGCAGGACGAACCCGACGGGAGCGAGGACCCCGGCCGCCAGCGGGACAGAGGCCAGATTGTAGCCGGCCGCCCACCACAGGTTCTGCTTCATCTTCCGGTAGGTCGCGCGCGACAGGTCGTCACCGACAGCACCGACCTCGGGTCGGACCAGGCGAGGATGACACCGGCGGAACCGATCGCGACATCGGTCCCGGCCCCGATCGCGATACCCCCGTCGCCCTGAGCCAGGGCAGGAGCGTCGGTGACGCCGTCCCCGGCCATCGCGACCCGACGACCCTGGCTCTGCAGTTCGGCCACCGTGGCGGCCTTGTCCTCAGGCCGGACTCCGGCGAAGACCCGGTCGATGCCGAGGTCGGCAGCGACGGTGTCAGCCACTGCCCTGGCGTCCCCGGTGATCATGACCGCCTGCGTGCCGACGGCGTGCAGGGCCTCGCCCGCCTTCCGGGACGCTGGCCTGATCTCGTCTTCCCGTCGCAGCGCGCGATGACCTCACCGTCGACGAGGGTGTGCAGGACGATCGCCCCTTGGCGGCACCACTGGTCCGCGACCGCGAACTCGGCGGCGCCGTGCTGGTCGAGCAGGTGAGGTCCGCCGACCTGGATCAGCGTGCCGTCCGCGGTGGCCTCGACCCCGACCGCGACCGCGGGGGACGAGGAGAACTCACGCGCCGGCTGCACCGGGCCGGACAGCGCTGAACCGGGTGGCGACGTCCACTGAAGTTGTCCCCGGGGTGACGGTCCTCGTTGGCTCCAGCGGCGGAGGTGCTCGTGGTGCCGGGTGACGAGCCCGCCTTGCCGTTGTGAGGGGGTGGCCTGATCTTGACGGTTGTTCGACGACAACCTCGTCGAGGTGGGGTCCGCGGTCGCGTGCGGACACTGCGGCGAGGTCCTGGGCGACCCCGCCGACGGCCCGCTGGCACTCGCGGTCTACGACGGCGCTCCCACGGACGCCGGCCCGCAGATCATCGCGACCGCTGGCGACTACGTCGACGCGCCGGTGGTCTTCCTGCATTACAGCTGCCCATCCTGCTGGACCGCTTTGTCCTCCGCGGTGGTTCCCGCCGACCACCCGGACGCCGCCACCACCCTCGGACGACTGACGGTCACCGCCGGGTAGCACGAGTCGGGGGTGGGCAAGCGACACGCTCGCCCACCCCCGGCCTCATCCCCCACCCCAGGGCGCCGACCACGCGGTGCTCCCGACCACGGAGAACAACACATGCCCCTCGACTTCGCCGGACGCGTCGCCGTCGTCACCGGCGCGGGCGGAGGCCTCGGCCGTGCCCACGCCCTCGCCGCCCGCGGCGCACGCGTCGTGGTCAACGACATCGGCGGCACGGTGAACGGCCAGCCGCCGCCCTCAGGGATGCTGTCAAGCTTCTTGGCGTCGACGTGGAGCAGATCCCCGGGGTCCGGGTGTTGGTAGCGGCGTACGGCCTCGCCGGTGACCCGGTCGACGTGGGCCAGGCGGTGCAGCCTGCAGCGGGTCAGGATGAACACACCCCGGCGGGCGCCGATCGACTGACCCCGATCGAGTTCGAGACACTGCTCGACACCGCCCACGCGGCCTGACCCACCTATCGACACGCGTCAACTGAACTCTGGGCAGTCCCACGCGTGTTACCGACAGCGTCGACCTGCGGGTTCGGCGGCCAGTCGACGGGCGTCGAGAAACGACCCATTCTCGACACGTTGTGTTGCCGCCGACGGCTGGAAAGTGCGGGGATCGCTTCGGTTCAGCTTCTCCGAGCCAGGCGTTTACTCGCGACCGTCCACGACGAACTGCCGCGCAGCGGCATACCTGTCCCAGGCGAAGCGACCCTGCTCGCCCCTGTCATGAGAGGGCTGGTGGGAAGGAACCAGCGCGGTAAAGCTGGCCGGGCAGCTGACGGCCGAGAATGGTCTCCAGCCACTCGGCGACGCGGATGACCTCATCGAGGTCGATGCCGGTGTCCACGCCCTCATGGTCCAGCAGGTAGAGCAGATCTTCGGTCGCGATGTTCCCGGTGGCACGTGGCGCGAACGGGCAACCGCCGATGCCCCCGACCGAGGCGTCCAGAAGCGCTACCCCCTCGTCCATGGCCGTGTAGGCATTGGCGTAGCCGGTGTTGCGTGTGTTGTGCAGATGCAGACCCAGCGGCGTGCCCAGGTGCCGCGCTCCACCGAGCAGGGCGCGGACCTGGCGCGGGACGCCGACGCCGATCGTGTCGGCGAAGACAATCTCGTCGGCGGTGGTGAGCTGCTCGGCGAGTCCGAGCACGATCGCCGGATCCACGGCTCCCTCGAAGGGGCAGCCGAACGACGCAGCCAGGGTGACCGTGGCCCGGCGACCGTCCTCGTGCGCGTCTGCGACGATCGCCCCTGCCTGCGCCAGCGACTCCGCCACCGAGTGACCCTGGTTGCGTCGGTTGAAGGTCTCGGTCACGCAGAACGCGATGTGGACCTCCTCGCACGAGGTTTCGCGGAGCCGCTGATAGCCGCGCTCGTTGAGCACCAATGCGGCCCGGCTCAGGGTCGGGCTCGGCTGCACCGCCGCGAGGACGTCCTCCGCGCCCGCCATCTGCGGCACGCGCTCGGGGTTGACAAAGCTCGCCGCCTCGACCCTGGGCACGCCGGTGCGGGCCATCCGGTTGGCGAGCTCGGCGCGGAGGGCAGGAGCGAGCACCTCCGGCTCGTTCTGCAGCCCATCACGCGGTCCGACCTCACAGATCGCCACAGCCATGCGCATTCTCCTCGCGGAAGGCAGGTCAGGGGACGTCAGTGACGCAGGCCGGCCTGCTTGAGCAGCGGCATGACGTTGTCTCCGAAGTAGTCCATCTCCTCGTGGTAGTCGAGCATCCCCATGATCATCCCGTTCATGCCGCCGGTGTTGTGGATGCGCAGCATCTCGTCGGCGACCTGCTCTGGGGTGCCGACGATCGGATAGCCGCCCCACCCGGCGATGAATCGCTCCTGGTAGGACTCGATCTGCGAGGCGAACGACTGGCTCTGCATGCCGAGGACCTTCATCACGTTGTTGGCGCCCTCGCGGTCGCCCATGTCGACGATGTGCTGGAAGTCGCGCTTGGCCTCGTCCTCGGTGTCGCGACAGACGACCAGGCCGAAGGTCATGGTCTGGATCTCACGCTGGTGGTCCTCGCGGGCGATCGCCTTCAGCTGCGACGTGTATTTGTTCATCGTCTCGACGGTGTCCATCGCGGCGAAGTTGACGTCGACGTTGCGGGCCGAGAAGTCGATGCCCGACTTGGAGTTGCCGGCGTTGATCAGCGCAGGCCGCGGGGCCTGGTAGGGCTTCGGGTAGGACTCGACGTCGAGGCTGTGGAAGTCATCGGTGATGAAGTCGAACGAGCCCGGCTCGGTCCAGAGCTTGTTGACGAAATCGATCCACTGCTGGCCGTAGCCGTAGCGCTGGTCGTGCTCACGCTGCTCGGCGCCGAACATCTCCATCTCCGGGGTGAACCAACCCATGACGAGGTTGAGCCCGAACCGGCCGCGCGAGACGTGGTCGGCCGTGACCGCCATCTTCGCCGCCACGATGGGATGCACCGTCGGAAGGTGTGAGGTGGCGAAGATGCCGATGTTCTCGGTCTGAGCGGCGAGACCAGTCGCCCAGGTGTAGGTCTCGAAGCAGGTGCCATTGAAGTTGGTGGTGCTACCGAACCCGCGCCAGCGCGCGACCGGCACCAGAGCCTCGAACCCGAGCCGGTCGGCCTTCTGCGCGACCTTGAGGGTGTGCTCCCAAGTCGGCTCGTAGGTCGTCTCGGCATGACTGATCGTCAGCCCGTTGGAGCAGTTGGTCCCGAACAGCCCGAGCTTGAGCGGCTGGTCGTTGAAGATCGGATGCGTGCTGCGGCCGTCAACCAGCGGTGTGCGATGGCTTTCTGGGCGCGGGGTGGCGGGGACGAGGCCCAGTTGTTCGGCTGCGCGGATCACGGGTACTCCCTAGAGGTCAAGTATCGAATGGATGGTTCGGCGAGGTGGACGCCCAGGTCAGGGATCAGGACCATTCCTCCTCGCGTACGGCGTCTCTCACAGTCCGTAGGCGCCGCGATGGAACAGCAGCGGAGCGCGGTCGGTGTCGGATCCGAGCCCGAGCACCAACGCGGCAACCAACGTGTGGTCGCCCGCGTCGTGCTCCGCCCACAACTCGCACTCGACCCAGGCCACGGCCCCAGACAGGACGGGCGCGCCCCGGCGGCTCGGACGCCAGTCGATCCCGGCGAACTTGTCCGCACCCGACCGGGCAAAGGCATTCGACACGCCTTCCTGGTCGTCGGCGAGCACGTTGACGCAGAAGGTGCGCGCCGCGCGGGCTACAGGCCAGCTGCTCGATGTCCGCGCCGGGGCGAAGCTCACCAGCGGCGGCTCCAGGGACAGTGACGCGAACGACTGACAGGTGAAGCCGACCGGCCCCCGCGGACCGATCGCGGTGATCACCGTGACGCCCGAGCAGAAGTGGCCGAGCACGTCGCGCATCGACGTCGGGTCGACCGGGGACGGTGTGGGGGCCATCAGCGGGTGGAGTAGCCACCGTCGATGTTGAGGACGGCACCGGTCATGAACCCGGCGTCGTCGCTGGCCAACCACAGCGCCAGCGAGACGACCTCCTCCGGCCGGCCGAGGCGACCGGTGAGGTGCTCGTGATTCCAGGCCTGGAAGATCTCGTCCCGGTTGCTCATGTCCTTGGTGAAGTTGCGCGGCATCGGGGTGTCGACGACACCGGGACAGATCGCGTTGACTCGGATGTCGGGGGCGAACTCGACGGCCGCGACCCGGGAGAAGTGCGCGGCCGCGGCCTTCGCCGCTCCGTAGGCGCCCATGTTCTCGAACGCGACGACCCCGCCGATGGACGAAACGTTGATGATCGATCCCTTACGACCGGCCATCAGTGGCACGAAAGCCTTCGTCGTGAGGAAGATGCTCTTGGAATTGAGCCGCTCAACATCGGCCCACTCGTCCTCGGTGGTCTCCAGGATCGGCTTGCCCATGATGATCCCGGCGTTGTTGTAGAGCACGTCAACTGCTCCGAGCTCGTTCTTCGCGGTCGCGGCCAGCTCAGCCACGCTCGCCGACGAGGTCACGTCGACCTCGGCGGAGCGGTAGTCGAGGCCCTCTGCCTTCAGCCTGGACTCCAGCTCCTTGACCGCCCCACCGTTGAGGTCGGCGCCGAGCACCGTCGCCCCCTCCTCGCAGAACATGCGACAGGCGGCCTGTCCCATACCGCCGGCAGCACCGGTGATCACGACGTTCTTGCCGTCGAGCTTGCCCATCGTCGCCTCGAATCCTCGATGTCTGTGTCGGCCGTACCCCTGCCGCGGCCGGTGACGATGAGGCACCCGCAGCGACGCGGCATCTGTATGCAACTACGCTCCAACTGTGGTGTCAAGCACCACTTCCGCACGCACCAAGACAGCCAGCGTGCACACAGTTCAGCCGCACTGGCAGAGACTGGCTGACTGGCAGCAGAATCCGCACCCAGCAACTGAAACCGCACTGACCAGTATGTACGTGGGCCAAGAGCGCTCTTCGGTGTCAGTCAAGGGCGCTTCGCCTGTCGGAACCACCCCACAGGACGCATACATACATGCGATCATCACTCTGTACTTGACAGATCACCGGTGACTCGATTGTATGCATCGTCCCTAGTCGGTCCGGAACAGACAAGGAGCCCCACCCATGAGCAGCACCTACAACCGGCCGTCCATCACGCTGGAGCTGGCCCAGGCGATCGTGCGCGAGGCCGTGGCCCAGGCAGCAGCCGACGGAGGCGCCTACGTCGTGTCCGTCGTCGACGAGTCCGGCGTCCAGAAGGCCTTCGCGCGCATGGACGGGGCCCCGCTCCTCTCGGTGCAGGTCGCCCATGACAAGGCCTACACCGCCGCAGGTTTCAGCATCCCGACCGACGGCTGGTTCGACTTCATCAAGGGTGACGAGCCCCTGCGCGTTGGAGCCCCGACCGGAATCGACAGGCTCGTGGCCTTCGGAGGTGGCTACCCGATCACCGTCGACGGCGCTGTCATCGGCGGGATCGGGGTGAGCGGCGGGCACTACTCGCAGGACATGGCCATCGCCCAGGCCGGGCTGCGGGCAGTGGACGCCGCGACCGCGGGCTGAGCAACGGGTGGCCCGGTTGCCGGGCCACCCCGGCACAGTGCTGAGGTTTCGCAGGACGGCGATCGCCCCGCCATCGCGCCGTCCGAGCGAGCCGACGGCCACCAGCCCACCACCGAAACGAGGGGACCATGGCAGCTGCCACCGAGCAGGCCGCGACGCAGCTACGCCGATTGATCTTGGACGGCACCCTCGAGCCAGGGGCCAGGCTGCAGGAGGTCGAGCTCGCGGCACAGCTCGGCGTGAGCCGCACCCCCGTTCGTGAGGCGCTCCGGACTCTGTCGTCGTACGGCCTCGTTGAAATCCTGCCCAACCGCGGCGCCCGCGTCGCCCGTTGGTCGGTGGCCGACCTCGAGGAGATCTACCAGCTGCGGATCATGCTGGAAAGCCACGCCGCGGGACGGGCCGCCGAACGCATCGGCGGTCAGGACAACGACCATCTCACCGAGCTGTGCGAGCAGATGGAGGCCTGCGCGCGGCGCGGCGGCCGACACGACCTGCACACGCTCAGCGAGCTCAACTCCCGCTTCCACAGCATCATCATCGACGGCGCCGACAGCCCCCGGCTGGCCACCATGCTCGCCTCCGTCGTGCAGGTCCCGCTCGTCGTGCGGACCTTCGCGCGCTACACCCCCGAAGCGCTCGACCGCAGCATGGGCCACCACCGCGAGCTGACAGCCGCTCTGCGCGCCGGCGTGCCCGACTGGGCCGCCTCCGTCATGCGATCCCACATCATCGCCGCCCGTGCGGTCCTCATGGACTCCACGGTCGCGGCGGATCCCGAAGGAGATACCTGATGCCCACAGAGCCCCCCGCGGGCGCGCTGGCAGGCACTCGCGTCGTCGAGATGGGCCAGCTGATCGCCGGACCCTTCTGCGGGCAGCTTCTCGGGGACATGGGAGCCGACGTCGTCAAAGTCGAGTCGCCCGAGGTCGGCGACCCAATGCGGCTGTGGGGCGTGTCCAACGCCGACGGTGACTCCCTCACCTGGCCCGTGATCGCCCGCAACAAGAAATCGATCACCCTGAACCTGCGGGTGCAGCCGGGGCAGCAGATCGCCCAACAACTGCTCGACCAGGCCGACATCCTGATCGAAAACTTCCGACCCGGAACGCTCGAACGCTGGAACCTCTCCCCGGAACGTCTATGGGAGACCAACCCGGGCCTGATCATCGTGCGAGTCACAGGATTCGGTCAGACCGGTCCCTACGCTCCCCGCGCCGGCTACGGCTCGATCGGCGAGGCGATGGGCGGCCTTCGCTACCTGACCGGGGAACCGGACCGACCGCCGGCGCGCGCCGGCATCAGCATCGGCGACTCCCTGGCCGGCACCTACGCCGCACTCGGCGCCGTCGCCGCACTCAACGCGAGAACCACGACCGGACGCGGGCAGATCGTGGACTCGGCGATCTACGAGGCGGTGCTGGCGATGATGGAGGCCTCGGTGACCGAATGGGACGCCATCGGGCACCAGCGCGAACGCACCGGCGCGATCCTGCCCCACATCGCGCCCAGCAACGTCTACCCCACCGCCGACGCCAGCAGCATCCTCATCGCCGCCAACCAGGACACCGTTTTCCGGCGCCTGGCCGCCGTCATGGGCCGGCCCGAACTCGCCACCGACGACCGCTACGCCAGCCACCACGCGCGCGGCGAACGTCAATCTGAGCTCGACGACCTGATCGCCGACTGGTCGGCCGAGCACACCGCCGACGTCCTCCTCGACATGCTGCACGAGGGCGGCGTTCCCGCCGGCCGCGTCTACCGGTCCGAGGACATGTTCGCCGACGAGCACTTCGCCGCCCGGAACGCGATCGTGCGGGCCCACAACAGCCGTGGCCACGAGTTCGCCATGCAAAACGTCGCCCCGCGCCTGTCCGCGACCCCTGGCGGAGTCCGATGGACCGGGCCCGAGCTCGGCGAACACACCGACGACGTGCTCGCGAGCCTCGGATACGACGCCGCCGAAATCGAGCGGCTGCGCGACGACTCCGTCGTCTAGGACCGACCCGTCCCACCGCCCGCGACGCGGAACCACCACGTACCGGAAGGCCTATCACCAGATGGACACCGCCGACCGGATGGATGCCCAAGGCGACATCCTCGATAGCTGTGATCTGCAGTTCCGCCAGTACGGCCGACGCACGGAGTTCGACGGACCGATCCGCACCCTGCGCTGTCACAACGACGTCGGGCTCCTCCGGGAACTGCTGGCCCGGCCTGGCGACGGAGCGGTCCTCGCCGTCGATGGCGGCTGCTCGTTGCGCTGCGCGCTATTCGGTGACGTGCTCGCCGACCGCGCAGTGCAGAACGGATGGACAGGTCTGGTCATCGCCGGCGCCGTACGCGACACCCGCACACTGGCAACGATCGACCTGGGGATCAAGGCGCTCGGATCGAATCCGCGCCGCGGTGCGTTCGACGGCACGGGAGAGATCGACATTCCTGTCAGCTTCGGAGGTGCAACTTTCGTACCGGGACAACACTTGTGGAGCGACAACGACGGGGTGATCGTCACCCGTCCCGGCAGGCTCGCCGGGACGCCGTGAGGGGCGAGCCCGACTGTACGAGCACCAGCCTTGCCCCTGTTGGAGCCGATCTGACGGCGCTGTCATCTTGGTGGCGCGCCAGCGCTGTCGTTCTACCGCCGTCCCACAGCGGGACGGCGACGAGCGCGAGGAGGAGCTGCGGCCGGTGAACGCGGACGACCCGATGGGGACGTTGCTGGCCTCGCCGGGCGTAGTCCACGACGAGCGCACCGGTGAGGTGGCGGCGACCCTGACGCTTGCGCTTAGCCGCGACATCTGGGCGGCCGATCCGCATCGGGGCGCAGAGCTGGTCAGCGTGCTGGTCTCCGCCATGCTGGGGCGCGGCTGGGGGTATTGACCGAGACTCATCCGAGCGCGGTCCGCGCCCTCCCGCGCCCGCCCGGCTGGTCGGTGCTCGCGCAAGTGACGGCGGATCGCCCGCGAGGAGTAGGCCTTGTCGGCGCGGACTCGCTCGGGGCGGGTCCGCGGCCGGCCCGGGCCGACACGGTCGATGTGCAGGTGCGACATCAGGTACGTGAACATCGGGGCGTCGCCGGCCTGGCCGGGTCCGACGAGTACGACCAGCGGACGGCCGTGTCCGTCAACGAGCTGGTGGATCTTCGTGGTCAGGCCGCCGCGGGAACGACCCACGGCGTGATCGGGCGGCTCGATGCGCAGATTCTTGTAGTTCGATCCTGCCCCCTGTGTCCCGGGACAGGGTCGCGGCGTGCTGATGGGCGCGAATGATCGACGAGTCGACGCTGACCACCCAGCCGACCAGGCCGGCGGAGTCGGCATCGGCCAACAGAGCAGCGAGAATGTGATCCCAGGTGCCGTCACCGCTGTAGCGGCGGTGACGCTTCCACAGGGTCTGCCACGGACCGAACTCGACCGGGACATCACGCCAGGCCAGCCCGCACCGGAACCGGTAGATGATCCCCTCCACCACTCTGCGGTGATCAGCGAACGGGCGTCCTGGCATCCCCGTCGAGCAATGCTTGAGACCTGTGGATGACCGGGGAGGGGTCGTACCCTCCCGGTGATCTTGACGGTCCTCAAGCAAGGCCGGCGCGCCAACGCCGGTCGGAAGGGTACGACCCGTGCTCCACTGTAGTTCCCGAACCCGACGGCGGCGACGTCGAGACCCTCGAGGAACTCCCGAGCTGAGCGCCCGCGCCGGCGGGGTCCACCGTTCGCTCGACGGCCGGGATCGCGGCGGTTGGTGGCACGATGGGAGGCACCCCGACCCCGGCCGTGCGAGGTGGTTGATGGCAGTGCGACTCTCGACCTCCGACGTCGACGGCCACGACGGCTTCGCGTACTGGCGCGACGCCATCTGCCGACACATCGTCGAGCTGACCGCGAACGCCGCCGGGCCGTCGTCCGACCGGTTCGTGGGAGAGATCGTGCGCAGCATCGTCGACCGGCTGCACGTGGACACGGTCACCGCCGACGCGCACGAGGTCGCCCGCACGGCCCGGCTGATCAGCCGCGCCGACACCGATGACCTGTTCCTCACCCTACTCGTGCAGGGCGAGGGGGTGTTCGAGCAGGACGAACGGCGCGCGGTGCTCGACCGGCCCGGTGACTTCGTGCTGCTCGACAGCGCCCGTCCGTACCGCGGCCGCCTCGGTGACCGGTCCCGGCAGATCGTGGTGCGCGTGCCCCGCGACCAGCTGGGCGCGTGGCTGCCGGGGTTCGCCGGGGCCACCGGCGTCACCGTCACCGGGACCAGCGGCGTCGGTGCGCTCGCCTCCGGGCTCCTGCGGTCCCTTCCGCTCTATGGTGAGAAGACCGAATCGGTGGCACCGGTCAGCGGATCCGTCCTCGACCTGGTGGCCGCAGCCCTGCACGACCGGGTCGGCGGCGATGTCGAGGGCCGGTCCGTCCGCGCGGTGCACCTGGCCCGGGCACGGAGCTTCATCCGCGGTCACCTGTCCGATCCGGAGCTCACGCCCGCCGTCATCGCCGACGGCATCAACATCTCGCAGCGCTATCTCTACGCGCTCCTGGAGGCCGACGGCACGTCCCCGGGGCGGTGGCTGCTCGAGGAGCGGCTCGGCCGGGCGCACGCGTTGCTGGTCGACACCCGCTGGGCGCGCCGCACGATCTCCGAGATCGCTCTCGCCGTCGGTTTCAGCCACGCGTCGCACTTCACCCGCGCCTTCAAGGTGCGCTACGGGATCACCCCGCGGGAACGACGCGCCCGCAGCTGACTCCTCCGCCGGCTGTGCGGCCTCGTGCAAGAGCGCGTGCGGGCACGGTCAAGATCCGCATGTCGGCCGCTCGTACCTTCAGCTGCACAGGACAGCTCAAGGAGGAGCCGACATGGCCGGACGGTTGGCAGGCAAGGTCGCGCTGGTCACCGGCGCAGCGCGGGGGCAGGGCCGGTCGCACGCGGTGCGCCTGGCGGAGGAGGGCGCGGACGTCATCGCGCTGGACGCCTGCCAGGACATGCGCACGGTGCCCTACGCGCTGGGCACGGCCGACGACCTCGCGCAGACGGTGAAGCTGGTCGAGGACCTGGACCGCCGCATCATCGCCCGGCAGGCCGACGTCCGAGACATGGCGGCGATGCAGGCCGTGGTGGATGAGGGCGTCGCCGAGTTCGGCCGCCTCGACATCGTCTGCGGCAACGCCGGCGTCGTCTCCTACGTCGAGAACGCCTGGGACATGACCGAGGACGTCTGGGACGAGACGATCGACATCGACCTGTCCGGCGTCTGGAAGACCTGCAAGGCGGCGATCCCCGCGATGATCGCGGCTGGCAACGGCGGCTCGATCGTGCTCACCAGCTCGACCGCCGGCATGAAGGGCTTCGTGCAGATCGCACACTACGCCGCGGCCAAGCACGGTGTGGTCGGGTTGATGCGGTCGCTGGCCCTGGAGCTGGCGAAGTACTCGATCCGGGTCAATACGGTGCACCCGACCGGCGTCAACACCCCGCTGGTCACCAACGACTTCATGCAGAAGTGGTTCACCGAGCACTCCGAGATGCTCGAGGCCCTGAAGAACCCGCTGCCGGTGGAGATGATCGAGCCCGTCGACGTCTCCAACGCCGTCGTCTGGCTGTCCTCGGAGGAGGCGCGCTACGTCACCGGCGCGCAGATCCCGGTCGACGCCGGCTTCAACCAGAAGTAGGGGACCGCAGACCATGGCCGGACGTGTGACGGGCAAGGTCGCGTTCATCACCGGCGCTGCGCGGGGGCAGGGCCGCTCGCACGCGCTGCGCCTCGCCGAGGAGGGCGCGGACATCATCGCGCTCGACATCTGGTCGAAGCGGGCGGGGCGATCATCCTCACCAGCTCGACGGCCGGGATCAAGGGGTTCGACAACCTCGGCATGACGCAGAAGTAAGCACGAGCAAGACCACCATCCACGAGAGGAGCCGCGCCATGGGGCGTGTGCAGGGCAAAGTCGCGTTCATCACCGGAGCCGCCCGGGGCCAGGGCCGCAGCCACGCGGTCCGGCTGGCCGAGGAGGGCGCCGACATCATCGCCGTCGACGCCTGCCAGGACTTCGACACGGTCGGCTACGCGATGGCCACCGAGGCGGACCTCGCCGACACGGTCAAGGCCGTCGAGGCGCTGGACCGCCGGATCGTGGCGGTCAAGGCCGACGTTCGCGACGCCGCGGCGCTCAAGGCCGCCGTCGACGAGGGTGTGGCCCAGCTCGGCCGGCTCGACATCGTCTCCGCCAACGCCGGCATCTGCACGGTGCAGAAGTGGGACGAGGTGACCCCGCAGATCTGGGCGGACACCCTCGACGTCAACCTGACCGGTGTCTGGCACACCTGTGTGGCGACCATCCCGCACCTGCTGACGGCGGGCGGCGGCTCGATCATCATCACCAGCTCGACGTCGGGCATCAAGGGGCAGCCGTGGCTCGCCCCCTACGTCGCCGCCAAGCACGGGATCGTGGGCGTGATGCGCTCGCTGGCCAACGAGCTCGCCGAGCACAACATCCGCGTCAACACGATCCACCCCGCCGGCGTGGACACCCCGCTGGTGGCGGGGCTGGGCGGGATGAACCAGTTCATCGAGCAGAGTCCGACGATGGGCCCGATCTTCATGAACACCATGCCGGTCGAGGTCGTCGACCCGGTCGACATCAGCAACGCCGTGCTCTACCTGGCGTCGGACGAGGCCCGCTACGTCACCGGACTGGAGATGAAGGTCGACGCGGGCTGCACGATCCGATGACACTGCACGAGTCGGCGATCAACGAATCCGTCCCCGACAGCACCATCGCCGACGCGTCGATCACCGACACCGCCATCACCGGCAGCCGGGTCACCGGCGCAGACGGCGGGTCCGTGCGTGGGGTCCGGGCCAAAGTCGCTCGGCATCTGGTGGGCCGCGAGCGGGAGCTGGATCTCCTGCTCGCGGCCGTCGCCGCCGGTCGCGACGTCCTGCTGGAGGGCCCGCCCGGTACATCCAAGTCGACGCTGCTGCGGGCGATCACTCTCGAGTGGGGCATCCCGCTGTTGTTCGTCGAGGGCAACGCGGACCTCACCCCGACCCGCCTGGTGGGCCACCACAACCCCGCACGGGTGCTGCGGGAGGACTACACCGCGGACAACTTCGTGCCGGGACCCCTGGTGGAGGCGATGCGCAGCGGCGGGTTCCTCTACGTCGAGGAGTTCAACCGGGCGCCGGAGGACACGCTCAACACGCTGCTCACCGCGATGGCCGAGCGCCGGATCGCGGTGCCGCGGGTGGGCACGGTGGAGGCGGCGCCCACGTTCCGGGTGGTGGCGTCGATGAACCCCTACGACACCATCGGCACCACCCGGCTCTCCACCTCGGTGCACGACCGGATCTGCCGGATGGCGATCGACTACCAGGACGCCGAGGCCGAGCGGGGCATCGTCACCCGCCGCGCCGCGATCTCCTCGGCCCGGCTCGTGGCCGACGCCGTGGCGTTGACGCGGGCCACCCGCGAGCGCGACGACGTCCGCCAGGGCAGCAGCGTGCGTGGCGCCATCGACGTCGCCCTGATCGCGGCGCAGCTCGCGGCGATGCGCGACGTGGCCCTGCCCGAGCAGCCCTCGGTGGCGCCTCCTCGGGATCTCCCGCCGGACTACACCGCGCTCGTCAAGGACGCGATGCTCCTCGCGCTGTCCGGACGCATCCAGCTCGACGAGACCACCGATGCCACCCCCGAGCAGGTGCTCCACGAGATCTGGGAGGACCACTTCCTGCTGCTGCCCGCAGCGGCGGAACCCGGTTGAAGAGCGGTCGAGGCCGACTCACCGCTGACCCGCCGAGACCGCCCGGGTTCGGGTCGCCGCACCCGGGCGCTGCGGCCGCTGCGGCGTCGTCCCAAGCAGCTCGACGAGGAGCCCTCACTCTTCCGGCCCTCGGCCGGTGGTGGCGGGCTGGTGCTGTCGTCCGGTGACCGGCGGCGCTCCGCGGCCCGCCCGGCGCGGGCGGGTGTCACCGCTCCGGGGGAGTCCGACGAGGACGCCGACCTGATCGCACTCGCGGAGCTCACCGAGTCCTCGCAGGCCGACCTGCTCGCTCGGGCTCGGGCTCGGCAGATCGCCCGGACCCTCGCGGTGGCGCGCCCACCCCGCGACCGACGGGCGCGGCGCGGCGTCGGGGAGCTCACCAGCCTGCGTTGGTCCGGGGGCTCCGACGAGCTGGACCTCGAGCGCACCCTGGAGTCCGTGGCAGGCACCGCCGTGATCACCGAGGACGACGTGTGGGTCCGGGAACGGGTCCGCACGCGCCGCTCGGTGGTGCTCGTCGTCGACGTCTCCGGGTCGATGAAGGGCGAACGGGTGCGTACCGCGGCGGCCACCGTCGGCGCGCTGGCCGCGGAGCTGGGTCGGGACTCGCTCGCGGTCGTGGCGTTCTGGTCCGACGCCGCCGTGCTCGTCCGCCCGGGCGAGCAGCTGGAGCCGCTGGCCGTGCTCGACCTGCTGCTGCGGGTGCCCACCCGGGGCCTGACGAACGTGGCGTTCGCGCTGCAGGTCGCAAGCCGTCAGCTCGCCGGGGTGCCGCCGCGCGACGCCCGGGTGTTGCTGCTGTCGGACTGCGTGCACAACGCCGGCCCGGACCCGCGCCTCACCGCCGCCCGCCTGCCCCGTCTCGACGTCCTGCTCGACACCTCGGGGGAGGACGACGTCGACCTCGGTCGCGACCTCGCCCGCCTCGGGCGCGGACGGTGCCGGCTGGTGCGCGATCATCGTGACGTCGCGGCGGCCCTCACGACGATCTTCACCGACTGAGGCGGATCATTCATGCGAGAGACGAACGTGGGGACTGTAAGAACATCGGTGTAACTCCGATCAAGGAGTGTGGACCCGATGACAGACCTGGCAGACGAGCCGGTGGTTGACCTCGACGCGGTAACCGACGGCCCGGCCGAGGGTGCAGGCCCAGCCGGGCTGGACCCTGTCGATGAGCAGCTGATCGCCCAGCTCGCCGGCCGGGCACGGGCGAACGGGCTGGAGCTGACCGGGGAGAATGGTCTGCTCGCGCAGCTGACCAAGCGGGTCCTGGAATCCGCTCTGGAAGGTGAGATCACCGATCACCTCGGCTACGAGTCCCACGACCCGGCCGGCCGTGACGGCGGGAACTCTCGCAACGGTCACCGGTCGAAGACCGTGCTGACCGAGGCCGGGCCGGTCGAGCTCGATGTGCCCCGGGACCGGGACGGCTCGTTCACCCCGAAGATCGTCGCCAAGCGGCAGCGCCGCATGTCCGGGGTCGACGAGCTCGTGCTGTCGCTGTCGGCGAAGGGCCTGACCACCGGGGAGGTCCAGGCTCACCTGGCCGAGGTCTACGGCGCCCAGGTGTCCCGGCAGACGATCTCGACGATCACCGACAAGGTCATCGAGGCGATGGTCGAGTGGCAGAACCGGCCACTCGACCCGGGACGGAGTCCAATGGTCGTCGCGAATCCTCACGACGACCATTGGACTCCGTCCCGGGCGGACTACCCGGTGATCTTCATCGACGCGATCCACGTCAAGATCCGCGACGGGAAGGTCGCGAACCGGCCCATCTATGTCGCGCTCGCGGTGACCTGTGAGGGCCGCCGGGAGATCCTCGGGCTCTGGGCCGGGGACCCCCTGCAGCGGCGGCGAGGGCGCGAAGTACTGGCTGCACGTACTCACCGAGATCCGTAACCGCGGCGTCGGTGACGTGCTCATGGTTGTCTGTGACGGCCTGGCGGGGCTGCCGGATGCGATCGGCGCGGTCTGGCCCGCCACTATCACCCAGACCTGCGTGGTGCACCTGCTG
>NZ_WWFY01001045.1:0-13074 GCF_009864975.1 Pseudonocardia sp. SID8383 | reverse complement strand
GTCCTACTCCTCCGCCGCACGGCTGCTCGACGGCCTCGGCGCGCTGCACGTGCCCGGCAACCACGACGACCGCGCCGCGATGGCCGACGCCGTCGGACCGGTGGGCGACCGGCTGCACCGCACCGGCGGGACCACCGTCGCGCTGCTCGACACCCTCGTACCCGGGGCGCCGCACGGCGCGCTGTCCGACGCCGCGGTCGCCCTGCTCGCCGAGGCCGTCCGGGATCCCGCGCCGCTGCTGGTCGCCCTGCACCACCCGCCGGTCGCGGTCGGGCACCCGGTCCTCGACGGGATGCGGCTGCTCGAGGCCGGTGTGTTCGAGGCACTGCTCGCCGCGCGCAGCGACCCGACGCTGGTGGTGTGCGGGCACGTCCACACCCCGCTGGCGACGACGTTCGCCGGGCACCCGCTCGTCGTCGCCCCGTCGGTGGCGCCCGCCCTGCGCTGGCCGGACGTGCCCGGGACCGGGGGTAGCGACCCCGTCCCGGCACCGGGTGGGGTGCTGCACGTGCTCGGGGACGGGCCGCCGCGCAGCCGGTTCCTGAGCTGGCCGGTGTGAGGCGGGTCGGCTGCCGCGGGTTGCCCGGAACCCGCTAGGATCGGTTCACAACAGAATGCAGCGAATTGCTTTCGCCCTCGTATTCCAACTGGCAGAGAAAGCGGTCTCAAACACCGTACAGTGTGGGTTCGAATCCCACCGGGGGCACCATTCGTCGATCTGAGAGACGTGTCGGCCCACGGCTGCGGGCCCCGCGTCCCGGGGTGCCCCCACCTCCTGGCCTGCATGTTCCTCCGGGTGGACGGGCTGGGGCACACCCGCCCGATCCTGCTCGGCAATGGCGGCGCCACATCGTCGGCGCCCGCCCCGACCGCGTCCTGCGCGACCCGCCCCCTTCCGGCGGCTGCCGCGCCACGAACGGGGTCCGGGCCCGCCCGTCCGACGGTTCCGTGCGCGAGTACGCCACTCCGCGCCGGTTCCTCGGCACCACCTCCGACGACCGTCATGCCGCTCGCCGAGGCGGCCCCGGACCGGGTGGGGAGCGCGCACCGGCCGGCGCACGCGACCTCGCCGTCGGTCGCGCGACGTGACGCCGTCGCCGCGCCGGACGCCGCGCTCGGCCCGGCGGCGTGAGCACCGCCGCCCCTGCCCGATCGGACGGGTAATGCGGCCGGCGGAGCGTGTTTCCGCACACGAAAGGCCGAAGTGGTTCGGCTGTGCACCCGTACCGCCGGTAGCCTGGGCTATCCGGACACCCCACTGACCGATGAAGGAGTTCTCCGGTGACCGACAACGTTCCCGCAGAGACGCCGGCCGAGGACGGCCCGCAGCCCGGGTGGCGGGTGCTGGTCGTCGAGGACGAGGCGCTGATCCGCATGGACCTGGCCGAGATGCTCTCCGAGGAGGGCTACCGCATCGCCGGTGAGGCCGGTGACGGTGAGGCCGCCATCACCCAGGCCCGCGAGCTGAAGCCCGACCTGGTGATCATGGACGTCAAGATGCCCAAGAAGGACGGCATCGAGGCGGCGTCGACCATCGTCGAGGAGAAGATCGCGCCGGTCGTCATGCTGACCGCGTTCAGCCAGCGCGAGCTGATCGAGCGCGCCCGCGACGCCGGCGCCATGGCCTACCTGGTCAAGCCGTTCGCCCGGCACGAGCTGGTCCCGGCCATCGAGCTCGCCGTCTCCCGGTTCGCCGAGAAGAAGGCGCTCGAGGACGAGGTCGCCTCGCTCAACGAGCGGTTCGAGACCCGCAAGGTCGTCGACCGGGCCAAGGGCCTGCTCATGACCGCACAGAAGATGTCCGAGCCGGAGGCCTTCCGCTGGATCCAGCGCACCGCGATGGACCGCCGGACGACCATGAAGGCCGTCGCCGAGGCGGTCGTCGAGGGGCTGGCTCCGGCCAAGTCCTCCTGAGACACAGGCGGTGGTCGACCACCGCCGCCCGGCACCGTCGTTCCGGCCCCGTCGCGCACCGCGCGGCGGGGCCGGCGTCGTCCGTGCCGGCCGGCGGGCCACCCTGCCGGGCCCCGCCGGCCGACGGTCCGTCGACGGGGCCGGTGCCACCGTTCCGATGCATCACGAGACCATTCCGGTTACCGAAGGTGCCCGTCCGGGCACCGGAAAAGATCCACTTGTGTCACGCTGGTGTCGGCGGATCACATTCCTGTCACGAGTGGTGACGGTGTCCCCTTTCCTGGTTCGGGCGTACTACTTTTCCGCCATCCTCCCGCGCTGCTTCGGGCGGGCGGAGAACCGAAGGGGATTCGAATGACGCGAACGACGTGGCGACTCGCCGCCCTCGCCGGGGCGGCGTCGCTGGTACTGGCCGGATGCGGTGGCGGGGACACCGGTTCCGGCGGGGCCACCGGCGGCTCGGAGGAGCCCGCCGCCGCGGGGCAGGCATGCACCCCGCCGCAGGCACAGGCCACCGGCAATCCCGGCACCGCGCCGCTGAAGATCGGCTCCCTGCTGCCGGAGACCGGGAGCCTGGCGTTCCTCGGTCCGCCCGAGTTCGCGGGGGTGGACGTGGCGGTCGAGGAGATCAATGCTGCCGGGGGAGTCCTCGGCAACCCGGTCCAGCACCTGCGCGGTGACTCGGGTGACGACACCACCGACATCGCGAACCAGACCGTCGACCGGCAGCTCAGCGCCGGGACGCAGGTCATCGTCGGTGCGGCCGCGTCGGGTGTGTCGAAGCTGGTCATCGACAAGATCACCGGTGCGGGTGTCGTCCAGTTCTCGCCGGCCAACACCTCCGACGAGTTCACCTGCTGGCAGGACCGCGGCCTGTACTTCCGGACCGCGCCGCCGGACGTCCTGCAGGGGCAGGCGCTCGCGCAGCTGATCACCTCCGACGGTGGCCAGCGGGTCGCGCTGCTCGCCCGCAACGACCCGTACGGCTCGGGCCTGGCGGACAGCGCCGAGCGCAACCTGGTCTCCGCCGGCATCCCGCAGGACCAGATCACCAAGATCATCTACGACCCGAACGCGGCGTCGTTCAACCCCGAGATCGACCAGGTCGCCCAGTTCAACCCGGACTCCGTCGCGGTCATCGGCTTCGACGAGTCCAAGCGGATCCTGTCGCGCATGAGCGAGGTGCAGATCGGACCGGCCCAGAAGGCCGTGTACGGCACCGACGGCAACATGGGCAACGCCCTGGGCGAGGGACTGCCCGCGGGCCTGCTGAACGGGATGAAGGGCACTCTGCCGCTCACCGAGCTGTCGGGCGACTTCCGGCAGCGGCTCACCGCGCAGGACCCGAGCCTGACCGACTTCAACTACGCGGCGGAGTCCTACGACGCCGTCGTGGTCTCGGCGCTGGCCGCCGAGGCCGCGAAGTCGACCAACGGTGCGGACATCGCGACCCAGATCAACGGGATCACCAAGGACGGCGAGAAGTGCACCGACTTCGCCGGCTGCAAGGCGATCCTCGACCGGGGCGGTGACGTCGACTACGACGGCGCCACCGGCACGCTCGACTTCACCGACGCCGGTGAGCCGGGCTCCGGGTCGTACGGGGTCCAGACCTTCAACGGCCAGAACCAGATCGACGAGGCGGCGACCACCTACGTCCGGGTCGGCGCCCAGGGCTGACACGCCGCACCACACGCACCGACACGAGGGGGCGGGCCGCCACGGCCCGCCCCCTCGTCGTGCTCGGGACCGGCCGGGCCCCACCGGCGGGACGATGCCCCGGCCCGCCACCCGGCGCGACGCAGGGCACCACGCCCGGGCGGCACCCGGTGCGCACCGGCCCGGTGGTCCCGGTGGACCGGCGCCGGGAACACGACGGCCCCGCCCCCCGTGGGTGGGGGAACGGGGCCGTCGCGGGACCGGCGCGTCAGGTCATTTCTTCTCGCTGCTGCCGGCCAGCGTCCCCAGGTACAGCTCGATGACCTTCGGGTCGTTCAGCAGGTCGCGGCCGCCCGCGGTGTAGGCCGCGCGGCCCTGGTCGAGCACGTAGCCGCGGTCGCAGATCTGCAGGCAGCGACGGGCGTTCTGCTCCACCATGATGACCGAGACCCCGGCCGCGTTGATGCGCTTGCAGCGGACGAACACCTCGTCCTGGAGCATCGGGGACAGGCCCGCCGACGGCTCGTCGAGCAGCAGCACCGACGGTTCCATCATCAGGGCCCGTCCCATCGCGACCATCTGGCGCTCGCCGCCGGACAGCGACCCCGCCTTGATCTTCCGGCGCTGCCCCAGCATCGGGAACAGGTCCGCGACGACGTCGAAGCGGGTCGCGAACGTCTTCGGCCGGAGGAACACACCCATCTGCATGTTCTCCTCGATCGAGAGCGAGGGGAACACGTTGTCGCGCTGCGGGACGTAGCCGAGCCCCTTGGTGACCAGGGCGTGCGCCTTGGCCCCGGTGATCTCGGCGTCGCGCAGCCGGACCGTGCCGCTGCGCACGGGGATCAGCCCGAACATGGCCTTGAGCAGCGTCGACTTGCCGGCGCCGTTGGGCCCGATGATGCCGACGATCTCGCCGTCGCGGAGGAAGAAGTCGCTGCCGGTCAGGATGTCGACGCCCGGCACGTACCCGGCGACGAGGGTGTCGACCCGCAGCACGGCGCCCTCGGCGAGCTCGCGGTGGACCTCCGGGGTGGCGGCCTGCTCCGGTGTCATGGCCCGGTCGGCGCCGGGTGCCTGCTCGCTCATGTGCGCTTCCCCTCCTGATCCGGGTGGGCCGTGCCGGTGCCGTCGTCGGCGAGGGAGCCCTCGAACTCGGCGGCCTCCATCTCGGCGACGATCTCCGCGGTCTGCCCGACCGGGTTGCCGTGCTCGTCGAACTCGAGGACCTGGTCGTGGTGCGAACCGAGGTAGGCGTCGACGACGGCCTGGTTCGACGACAGCGCCGAGGGCGGCCCCTCCGCGATCACCCGCCCCTGGGCCATGACGACGACCCAGTCGGAGATGTCCCGGATGACGTCCATGTCGTGCTCGACGAACACGACGCTCATGCCCTCGTCGCGCAGCGACTTCACGTGCCCCAGCAGGCTCTGGGTGAGCGCCGGGTTCACCCCGGCCATCGGCTCGTCGAGCATGACGACCTTCGGGTCCATCATCAGGGCCCGCGCCATCTCGAGCAGCTTGCGCTGCCCGCCGGACAGTGACCCGGCCAGGTCCTCGGCCTTGGTGTCGAGCTTGAAGCGGGCCAGCAGCTCGCGGGCCTGCTCGGTGATCCGCCGTTCCTGCGCCCCCCAGCCGGTGAACAGCGCGCCGAGGAAGGTCTCGCCGCGCTGCCCGACCGCGCCGAGCTTCATGTTCTCCAGCACCGTCATGCCCGCGAGGGCCTTGGTGAGCTGGAACGTGCGGACGACGCCCTTGCGGGCCACCCGGTGCGGCGGCAGCTTCTGCAGGGGGTTGCCCTCGTAGATCCAGGAGCCCGTGTCGGCCCGGTCGAACCCGGTCAGCAGGTTGAACAGGGTCGTCTTCCCGGCGCCGTTGGGGCCGATGAGGCCGGTGATGGCGCCGCGCTCGAACTCCAGGTGGGCGACGTCGACGGCCTTCAGGCCGCCGAACGTGCGGGTCACGCCGTCCACGGTGAGCACCGGGTCCGGTTTGGCGACGCCCGGCTCCGGGGCGACGCCGGTGAGCGTGCGGGCCGGGTCGGTCACGGTCGGGTCGGGGGTCGTGTCCTCAGCGGCCATCGCCCAGCACCTCCCTGCGGCGTCCGAAGATGCCCTGTGGTCGGAACACCATCATGAGGCCCAGGAACAGGCCGACGAGCACGAAGCGGATCGCGCCGACGTCCTGGGAGGAGATGAACGGCAGCAGCGGCGACTCCCCGGCCGTCGCCTGGCGCAGGAACGCGTCGGCGACCGACAGCAGGAACCAGAACGCCATCGCGCCGACCACCGGGCCGAAGACCCGTCCCGCGCCGCCCAGGATGAGCGCGGCGTAGGCGAAGAAGGTCTGCGGCGGCGAGTAGAAGTCCGGCGTCAGCGACTGGGTCGCCAGGGCGAACACGATGCCGCCCAGCGCGCCGAACACCCCGCCGAGGGCGAGCGCCTGCATCTTGTAGGCGAAGACGTTCTTGCCCAGCGCGCGGGCGGCGTCCTCGTCCTCCCGGATCGCCTTGAGCACGCGGCCCCACGGGCTGCGCACGAGCAGCCAGGTGAGGAGCACACACAGCCCGACGACCGTCCAGCCGACCAGGATCGACCAGAGGTCCGGCCCCCGCAGCGACAGCACCCCGAAGTCGTAGGTGCCGGTGCCGAACGGGTTGGCGCGGGCGAAGGAGTCGGCGAACCCGGTGAGGCCCTGGGTGCCGCCGGTGAACCCGGTCTGCGAGGTCGACCGGGTGATCAGGCGCAGGATCTCCGACGCCGCGATCGTCACGATCGCCAGGTAGTCCGCGCGCAGCCGCAGCGTCGGGATGCCGAGCACCAGGGCGAGCGCGACCCCGCAGGCCATGCCGATGAGGACGCCCAGCCAGAGCGGGGCGCCGTAGTTCGCGACCGAGATGCCCATGCCGTAGGCGCCGACCAGCGCGAAGCCGATCTGGCCGAAGTTGAGCAGCCCGGTGTAGCCGAAGTGGATGTTGAGGCCGAGGGCCAGCAGCGCGAAGAAGATGGCCGAGGGGCCGATCAGCTGCGAGAGCCCGACCGTGAGGAGCTGTCCGAAGTCGATCATGTCCGCCCCCTCAGCCGATCCGTGCCCGGGACCCGAGCAGGCCCTGCGGCCGGAACACGAGGATCACGATCAGCACGGCCAGCCCGCCCAGGTACTTGAGATCCAGCGGCAGCACCAGCGTCGAGAGCTGCACCAGGATGCCGACGATCAGGCAGCCGAGCAGTGCGCCGTAGGCGGTGCCGAGGCCGCCGAGGATGACGCCGGCGAACATGAGCAGCAGCAGGCGGAAGCCCATCTCGTACTGGACGGTGGAGGACAGCTCCGACAGCGCGAACAGCACGCCGCCGAGGGTGGCCAGCGCCCCGCCCAGCATCCAGACGAACAGCACCACGCGGTCGACGTCGATGCCCGACGACGCGGCGAGGTCCCGGTTGTCGGACACCGCGCGCATGGCCTTGCCGATCCGGGTCTTCTGGAGCAGCAGCGCGACCGCGACGAGGACGACGATCGCGATGACGATGGCCGACAGGTCCTTGTCGGTCAGCGCGACCGGGCCGTAGTTCCGGACGGTCTGCCCGGTGTAGTCGGCGAAGGACTCCGACCGGCCACCGAAGATGATCAGCACGAGGTAGCGCAGCGCGATCGACAGGCCGATGGAGACGACGAGCTGGGCGATCAGCCCGGCGCCCCGCCGGCGCAGCCGCCGCCAGATGCCGAGCTCGTTCGCGGCGCCCAGCAGGGCGCCGATGAGCATCGCGACGATCGTCGCGGGGATCAGCTGCACGCCGCCGCCGACGTTGATGAACCAGGCGATGACGGCGCCGATGGTGACCATCTCGCCGTGCGCGAAGTTCGTCAGGCCGGTGGTGCCGAAGATCAGCGACAGGCCGACCGCCGAGATGCCGATGACCAGGCCGAACCGGATGCCGTCGACGAGCAGCCGCAGGAAGGTCGCGAACCCGCCGGTGTCGGTGCCCTCGACCTCGGCGCCGAAGCGGAACACCACGGTGTTCAGCGATCCGGCGGTCACCTCGCGGGTGGTCTCGCCCTGCAGGACCTCGGTGCCGGGCGGCAGCGAGGCCTCGTCGAGCCGGAACAGGTACGAGCCCGCGCCGGGGACCGTCAGGGTCCAGCGGCCGTTGGCCTCGGAGCGGGTCTCACCGGCCGGCGCACCGTCGCGCTCGGCGGTGATGCGTACGTCCGGCAGCGGCTGACCGTCCTGGTTCCGCAGCGTGCCGCTGACGTCGATGCCGTCCGCCTGCTGGAACGGGGCGACGGCACCGGGGGAGGCCGGTACGGGGCCGGCGGGGGCGGTCGCCGCGGCGGCCGTCCCGGACAGGACGAGCGCGCCCAGCAGGGTGATGAGCAGGCCCACCAGCCACCGGGCGGTCGTGGGGATCGGGGAGGGCCGGGACGCACCGACGGGCGGGGTGGCCGCGCGATCGGCGCGCGGTCGGCGCGGGAGCGGGGGTGGTGACAACGTTCGTCCTCGGTGGGGTCGTCGGACACGACTCTGTGCGACACCCTGATGGGTGATGGGGGCGAACGTAGCCGAGGAGAGAACTGGTACGGACGTCTCGGACCAGGACGTAGCCGAGACGTAACGCGACGGTGCCGCAGGGCGAGCGTCAGGTCACCGGCGGTCGTGTGTCGCGGTGCAGACAGGTCAGCTTCGCGGTGCAGACGCGACGGCCGTCGTCGTCGACGAGGACGATCTCGGTGGTCGACGTGGACCGTCCGACATGGATCGGCCGCGCGGTCCCGGTGACCCAGCCCGACGTGGCGGAACGGTGGTGGGTGCAGGCCAGCTCCAGCCCGACCGGGAACCGCTCGGGCAGCGCGTGCAGCGCGGACAGGGTCGACCCGAGGGTCTCGGCGAGGACGCCGCTGGCGCCGCCGTGGAGCAGCCCGTAGGGCTGGCGGTTGCCCGCGACGGGCATCCGGCCGACGACCTCGTCGAGGTCGGCCTCGAGGATCTCGATGCCCATCCGGTCGGTGAGCTGCTCGTCGGCGTGCTCGGAGCTCAGCTCCGGCAGCTGGTCGGGGGTGATCGGCACCCGCCGACCCTACGACGCGCCGCCGCCCGGGACGACGTGGCGCCCCGTGGTCCCGGTCGCCGGTGCCCGCCACGACCCGGCCGCCGGCCGGGCGGAGTGGCTCGAGACGGTCCGGGCCGCCGGCCGTGCGGGTCTCGTCACACGGGAGGGGTGCGGCGGCGTGCATGCTTGCCCGCACGGACCCGTTCGCCGATCTTGGTCGGTGGAAGCCGACCGAGGGAGACCCTATGGCGAACGACAGCAGGCCGACCGCGGCCCAGGCGTGGCAGATGATGCTGGAGGGCAACGGGCGCTGGCAGCGCGACGAGCGCGAGGATCCGCGACGGTCCGCCGAGGAGCGCGCCGCCGCCGTGGCGGGGCAGACCCCGGCCGCGATGATCCTCTCCTGCTCGGACTCCCGCGTCCCGGCGGAGCTGGTGTTCGACCTGGGGCTGGGAGACCTGTTCGTGGTGCGGACGGCCGGTCAGGTCGTCGACGACGCGGTGCTCGGCACGCTGGCGTTCGGCGCCGGGGCGCTGGGCATCCCGCTGCTGGTGGTGCTCGGCCACTCCCAGTGCGGTGCGGTGAAGGCTGCCGTGTCGGTCGCCGCCGGGCAGCCCGCGCCGGCGCCGTCGACGCTGGGTGCGCTGGTCGGCGACATCGTCCCGGTGTGCGAGGGCGAGGGCGAGGGCGCCGTGGCCGGCGCGGTCGACGCCAACGTCCGCCGGGTCGTCGCGCAGCTGACGTCCGACCCGTCGCTGTCGGGGGCGGTCTGCAACAACCACCTCACGATCATCGGTGCCCGCTACGACCTGGAGACCGGCGCGGTCCTCGAGGTCTGACGGCTCAGCCCGGCCGGTGGGTCACGAGGATCGCGGTGCCGGGGAACAGCGCGCCGCGCAGCGGCGACCACTGTCCCCACACCCGCTCGTGGCCCTCCGGCCACTCCGGCTCGACCAGGTCGTCGAGCACCAGGCCGGCGGCGACGACATCGCGCACCCGGTCGCCGAGCGTGCGGTGGTGCTCCACGTAGGTGGCCCGGCCGTCGCCGTCGACCTCCAGGTACGGGGTCCGGTCGAAGTAGGACTGGACGACGGTGAGCCCCTGCTCGCCGGGGTCGTCGGGGAAGACCCAGCGCATCGGGTGGTTCACCGCGAACACCCAGCGCCCGCCGGGACGCAGCACCCGGTGCACCTCGCGCATGACCCGACCCGGGTCGGCGACGAAGGGGATCGCCCCGAACGCCGAGCAGGCGTGGTCGAACGTGGCGTCGGCGAACGGCAGGTGCTCGGCGCCGGCCTGCACGAGCGGCACCGGCAGCCCGAGCGCGTCGTTCAGCCGGGCCGCGTGACGCAGCATCCCGCCGGAGACGTCGAGCGCGACCGGGTGCGCCCCGCGGCGGGCCAGCCACCGGCTGCACGGGGCGGAGCCGGCGCCCACCTCCAGCACCCGCTTCCCGACCAGGTCCGCGGGCGGGCCGAGCAGGCCCGCCTCGTCCTCGTGCAGGTTCTCCGGGCACCAGACGAACGCCTCGTCGCCGATGTCGGAACCGTGCTCGGCCAGGTAGTCGTCGGCGTCGGCGTCCCACCAGCGGCGCCCGGCCGCCTCGGACTCGGCGCTGCCGACGCGGCGCCGGGCGACACCGGCGGTCCCCACGGTGTCCTCGGCGGAGAAGTACTCGTCGCGGCTGCTCATGACCACCCGATCGTCGCAAGCGCATGCGCTCCCGCGGATGGCGGACCCGAATTGCCGGGGGGTTTGCGGGCCGCGTACCATTCTTCCCGCACCGTGGTCAACGTGTCGGCCGACCGCGCGGCGCCACTCCAGCGCCGATCTCGCGGATGTCCGTGCACCGATGTTCCCGACCACGGGAATCGACGCCAGAGGGTGACTGTTACAACGTCACAGCTACACGTACCAGAACCGGGGCGCGCTGCTGCAGCAGAGCCGACCGGGCCGACCATGCCAGAGAAATCCATCGGAGCACCTCACTACATGTCCACCGACACCACCGCCGCCCCGACCACGCCGCAGGTCGCTATCAACGACATCGGGTCGGAGGAGGACTTCCTCGCCGCCATCGACCAGACGATCAAGTACTTCAACGATGGCGACATCGTCGAGGGCACCATCGTCAAGGTCGACCGTGACGAGGTCCTGCTCGACATCGGCTACAAGACCGAGGGCGTCATCCCCTCGCGTGAGCTGTCGATCAAGCACGACGTCGACCCCGCCGAGGTCGTCGAGGTCGGCGAGTTCGTCGAGGCCCTCGTCCTCCAGAAGGAGGACAAGGAGGGCCGGCTGATCCTGTCCAAGAAGCGCGCGCAGTACGAGCGCGCCTGGGGCACGATCGAGGCGCTCAAGGAGGCCGACGAGCCGGTCGAGGGCACCGTCATCGAGGTCGTCAAGGGCGGCCTGATCCTGGACATCGGGCTCCGCGGCTTCCTCCCGGCCTCGCTGGTCGAGATGCGCCGCGTGCGGGACCTGCAGCCCTACGTCGGTCGCAAGATCGAGGCCAAGATCATCGAGCTGGACAAGAACCGCAACAACGTGGTCCTGTCCCGCCGCGCCTGGCTCGAGCAGACCCAGTCCGAGGTCCGCAGCGAGTTCCTCAACCAGCTGCAGCGCGGTCAGGTCCGCAAGGGCGTCGTCTCCTCGGTGGTCAACTTCGGTGCGTTCGTCGACCTGGGCGGGGTCGACGGTCTGGTGCACGTCTCCGAGCTGTCCTGGAAGCACATCGACCACCCGAGTGAGGTCGTCGAGGTCGGCCAGGAGGTCACCGTCGAGGTCCTCGACGTCGACCTGGACCGCGAGCGCGTCTCCCTGTCGCTGAAGGCGACCCAGGAGGACCCGTGGCGCCTGTACGCCCGGACCCACGCGATCGGTCAGATCGTGCCGGGCAAGGTCACCAAGCTCGTCCCGTTCGGCGCGTTCGTCCGCGTCGAGGAGGGCATCGAGGGCCTGGTCCACATCTCCGAGCTGGCCGAGCGCCACGTCGAGATCCCGGAGCAGGTCGTCCAGGTCGGCGACGACGCGATGGTCAAGGTCATCGACATCGACCTCGACCGCCGTCGCATCTCGCTGTCGCTGAAGCAGGCCAACGAGGGCATGACGGTCGACACCGAGTTCGACCCGACCCGCTACGGCATGGCCGCCGAGTACGACGACCAGGGGAACTACATCTACCCCGAGGGCTTCGACGTCGACTCCGGCGACTGGAAGGAAGGCTTCGACGAGGCCCGCGCGGCCTGGGAGAAGCAGTACGCCGAGGCGCAGGCCCGCTACGACCAGCACATGGCGCAGATCCGCAAGGCCGCCGAGGCCGAGGCGGAGGGCGGCAACGACATCGCGCCGGCGAACTACTCCTCCGGCGGTGACGAGGACCGGTCGACCGGCGGCGGTGGCGGTGGCCAGGCCGAGTCGGGTGGTTCGCTCGCCAGCGACGAGCAGCTCGCCGCGCTGCGGGAGAAGCTCTCCGGCGGGGCCTGATCACCCCCGGCCGGTCCCGCGCGGACCGGCCACCAGCACCACACCGGGCCCCGGTGACCGTCACGGTCACCGGGGCCCGGCCCGTTTCCGGGCCCCTACGGGCCCCGGTCGACACCCGTTCACGTCGCCCGGCGTGTCAGAGCGGACACGCCAGGTGCAGATCACGGTTCGGCTGCGGTTGGTCACGGCGCGCGCAGCCGTCCGGAGTCGATCTTCGGGTCGGCCTAGATTGGGTGCATGGCCGGCCGTACCGTCCGCCGGACGCGTTCCGGCGAGTCCCTGTCCCACGACCGCACGTTCCTGCGTCACGGGCGGTCCGCACTCGCGGGCGTCCTGCTCGCCGCGGTCCTCGCCGGATGCGGCACGGCGTCCGGGGACACCGGGATCGCGGTCCCGACGTTCCCGGCCGAGCAGTCCGGCGCCGCCCAGGCAGGGCGGGAACCGATCCCGATCGCGCTGCCCACCGACTGTGTGCAGCTGATGGACCCCGAGCAGGCCGGAGCGCTGTTCGGGCAGGTCCTGGGGTCGGTGTCGGTCCAGTCGGTCCGCGGCGTCCCCGAGGCGTCGGTGAACCGCACCGAGCGCACCGCCTGCACCTACCGCGCGGGCGGCCAGGCCCAGGCCTTCGGCGGGGCGCGCAACTCCGGCCCGGTGCTGTTCCAGCTCAACATCGGCCGCTACGGCGACACCGCGTCCGCGACCCGTCAGTGGCAGCTCAACACCAACGCCGAGCGCGGCTCGGCCACCGCCTCGCGTGACATCACCGTCGGCTCGGTCCCCGGCGTCCTCGTCGAGCGGCCGGACGAGACCACCCTCGCCCTGGTCTACGGCGTCGACACGCTGACGTTCATCCTGCCGGTGGCCGCTCCCGGCCAGACCCGGTCCGCGGCCGAGACCCTGCCCGACCTGGCCCAGCGCATCATCCCGGCGCTGACGCCGACGCAGCCGCCGTCCGCGCGGCCGACGCCCG
>NZ_WWFY01001044.1:0-226 GCF_009864975.1 Pseudonocardia sp. SID8383 | reverse complement strand
GGGCACCGCGGCCACCGCGGCCACGGTCGCCAGCAGCTCGTCGACGGCGTCGGCGTCGGCGGCCGGGTCGAGCGCGGCCAGCCGGGCGCGGTCGAGGTGGACCCGCACCGCGAGGACGTCGCGGGCCCGGCAGTGCAGCAGCACCCCGGCGTTCATCGACTCGCCGCGCTCCACCCGCGGCACGACCCGCAGCAGCGCGTACTCGTAGGCGACGAAGCCGCTCACC
>NZ_WWFY01001043.1:0-247 GCF_009864975.1 Pseudonocardia sp. SID8383 | reverse complement strand
ACGGTGGTCGCGGCGTGCGCGCGCAGCTCCCGCGACAGCCGGTCGCTGCGGGCGGCGTGCCACAGGCGCAGCCCGACGCCGAGCGCGGCGACGACGAGCACCAGCGTCGCGCTGCCGGGGCTGCCCGCGACGGCGAGCAGCACCCCGAGCACGGTCATCAGGCCGGAGAACGGGCCGGCGAGCGCGCGGCGGGCCCACACGGCCGCGCCCGGGCGCCGGACGGCATCGGTGGCGTTGTCACCGTGGG
>NZ_WWFY01001042.1:0-364 GCF_009864975.1 Pseudonocardia sp. SID8383 | reverse complement strand
GAGCAGCGCGGCCGGTTCGCCGTGCCCGGCGCGCAGGGCCGGGGTGACGACGGCGGCGTCGTCGCCGACCGCGGGGAGCACGGCGCGGGCCGGCGCGGACAGCACGCCGTCCGGACCGATCTCCAGGAACGCGGTGGCCCCGCCCGCGGTCAGGGTCGCCAGGCCGTCGGCGAAGCGGACCGTCTCCCGGACGTGGCGCACCCAGTGCTCCGGGGTGGCCAGGTCGTGCGGCGATCCCGCCCCGGCGAGCAGCGACACGACCGGGATCGCGGGCAGCTCGTAGCCGAGGTCCCGGACGACGGCACGGAACTCGTCGAGGACCGGGTCCATCAGCGGCGAGTGGAAGGCGTGGCTGACCCGCAGC
>NZ_WWFY01001041.1:0-499 GCF_009864975.1 Pseudonocardia sp. SID8383 | reverse complement strand
GGCCGGGCGGCCGTCGCCGCGGGTCGTGGTCGGGGTGCCGGTGTCGGCGACGGCCGAGCCGGACCGGGTGCGGGCCGCGGCGGCCCGCGACTACGCCGGCTACGCCCGGCTGCCGTCCTACGAGGGGGTGCTGGAACGCGAGGGACTGAGCTCGCCGGGCGGGCTCGTCGTCGCCGGGGACGAGAACGTGATCGCGGCCGGGATCGCCCGCTACGCCGACGCCGGCGCCACCGACCTGCTCGTCAGCCCGCTGGGCGACGCCGCCGAGCGGGCCCGCATCGTCGCCGTCCGGGGCCGGATCGCGACGTCCTGAGCAGCGCGCCGAGATGCAGCCCAGGGCTGTCGTGGGCCGCCCCGGGCAGCCCTGCGCTGCATCTCGATGACGTCCGGGCGCGCGGTGATCCGCACACCGGCACCAGGACGCGCGCCCGGATCCGCCGGGACGCGGCACGGCGGGGTGTGCCGCGTCCCGGCGGAACGGGTCAGGCGACGCGCGGAC
>NZ_WWFY01001040.1:0-526 GCF_009864975.1 Pseudonocardia sp. SID8383 | reverse complement strand
CCGGCACGGTGAGCCGCGACCCGGACCAGCCGACGTCCCGAGCCGGGGCGGGCCGCGAGTTCGCCCGCGTCGCCGCCCCAGTCGGTCGCCCGCCAGCCCGCCGCCCGGGCCAGGGCCACGAGGTCGACGCCGGTCGGCGTGCCGAAGATGCGCTCGAAGGCGTGGGCGTGCGACGGACCGCCCTGTTCGAGCAGGTGGAAGATGCCGCCGCCGTCGTCGTCGAGGACGGTGACGGTCAGGTCCGGGGACGGCTCCCCCGGGCCGACGACCAGTCCGGTGGTGTCGTGCAGCAGCGTGAGGTCGCCGAGCAGCAGCGCCGTCGGGCCCGGGTGGGCGAGCGCGGCGCCGAGGGCGGTCGACACCGTCCCGTCGATGCCCGCGACCCCGCGGTTCGACCGCACGGTGAGCCCGGAGCGGGGCACGGCGGCCAGCGCGACGTCGCGTACCGGGTTCGACGAGCCGAGGACGAGCTGGCCGCCGTCGGGCTGGGCGGCGACGAGGTCGCGGGCCAGCCGCAGGCCGGGTG
>NZ_WWFY01001039.1:0-666 GCF_009864975.1 Pseudonocardia sp. SID8383 | reverse complement strand
GCGCACGCGGCGCGCGACGCCGTGCACCGCCTCGCCCGGGCGGGGGCGCCGATCGTCGCCGTCGCCGCGCTGGTGGCCGCTGCACTGCTGTTCCTGCTGGGCGGCCCGCCGTTGCTGCGCTGGATCCCGGCGACCGACATCGCGCGGATGCACGTCGACTTCGACACCTTCCGGGCCTCGGCGCACGCGCTGGTCCAGCACGGCCCGGGCAGCGCCGCGATCTACGACACCGGCGCCCGCCTGCACAACCTCAACCCGCCGCTGCTGTCGGTGCTGCTCGCGCCGCTGGCCCTGCTCGACCCGGTCACCGGCTACCGGCTGCTGACGGCCCTGTCGGTGCTGCTCGTCGCCGGGTCGGTGCTGCTGGTCTGCCGGGAGCTGCGGCTGGGCCGCCGCTGGACGACCGGCGCGCTCGTGGTGGTGCTGGCGTCGTCGCCGTTGCACGGGACGCTGCTGCTGGGCCAGATCTACCCGCTGCTGCTGGCCGGGCTGACCGCGGGCTGGGTCGCCGAACGGCGCGGGCACCCGGTGCTGGCCGCCGCCTGCTACGGCGTGACGGTCGCCCTCAAGCCCTCGCTCGCGCCGGTGCTGCTGCTCCCCGCCGTGCAGGCCCGGTGGCGGCCGTTCGCGGCCGGGATCGCCGCCGCGGCGGTCGCGACGCTCGTC
>NZ_WWFY01001038.1:0-847 GCF_009864975.1 Pseudonocardia sp. SID8383 | reverse complement strand
GCGGGGGAGGACCTGCGCCCGTTCGCCGCCCAGGACGGCACCGCGCTGCTCGACGTGCCGCGCGCACGGCTGCCCGGGCCCGGCGCCCCGCTGCCGGTGCGCTTCCTCGGCCCCTACGACGCGGTGCTGCTGCTCGGGCACGCCGCGGCCACCGGGATCGTGCCCGCCGAGCACCGCCACCACGTGTTCGCCACGACCCGGCCCCGCTCGGCGCCGGTGTTCCTGCTGCACGGCCGGGTCGCCGGCACCTGGGAGCACCGCGACGGCCGTGTCGCCACCACCCCGTTCACCCCGCTCGACGCCGCCGACCGGCGCGCCGTCGACGACGAGGCCGAGCTGCTCACCGCCTGGTACCGGGACCCGGGGCCGGGAGCGCCCCCGGCGTGACGCACGATGGGATCATGACCGGCACGACGCAGCCGAAGCCGACCAGGCCCGGACCGGGCACCCGGGAGCGGCTGCGGCGCGCGCCGGTCGAGTCCGGCCTCGGGATGGCCCCCGACCCGTCGTCGACGCCGGAGCGCGTGGTGGTGCGCGCCCCGCTGCACGACGGCGTCCGCACCGCCGACGGCCGGGTCCTCCCGGTGCTCCCGGCGCTGCTGGCCGACGCGGGTCTCGGCTATCTCGTCTTCTCCACGGCGCGGCTCACCGCGGGCGCGCCCACCGTCGACCTGCGCCTGGACGTGGCCGGGGTCCCCGCACCGGACGCGCGGTGGCTGCGCGCCGAGCTGTCGCTGCTGCACCTCGACGACGAGGTCGGCGTCGGCCGGGCCGAGATGCGTGACGACACCGGGGTCGCCGTCGCGCACGTCGTCGCCACGTTCGCGCTGACCGGTGCTCCCGCGGG
>NZ_WWFY01001037.1:0-900 GCF_009864975.1 Pseudonocardia sp. SID8383 | reverse complement strand
CCCGGTGCCCGGTCCGCCGCGCCGCTCGTCCGGGCCCGCGCCGGGGGCGGGGAACGCCCCGGTCCGCGCCGGTCCGGAGAACGCAGCGGCTGCGTGGCCCGGGGCCGACCCGGAGCGCGACGGCGTGTCGCCGTACGACCCCGGCGTCGGGAACGCGCCGTTGCGGGACGGTGCGGCGTCGTCCGTGGGCGGGCGGCCGGTGTCCCACGCCGGGGCGTCCCGGTCCCACGCGGACGGCCCGCCGACGGAGGAACCCGGACCGCCGTCCGGGCCCCAGGCGGTGCCCCGGGGGGCATCGCCGTCCCGCGAGGAGTCGTCCCGGGCGGAGCTCTCACCGGTGGTGTCGTCACGGTGGACGTCGTCGGAGGAGGGCCCGTCGGTGTCGGGCGCGGAGGCCGCGGTGTCGGCGCGGGAGCGCCACGGGTCGTCGGCGCGGCCCGGGAGCCGGCCGAAGCCGCTGCCCGAGTCGCCGCCGGCGGTGGCGAACAGGTCGTTGCCCGACAGCCCGGCCATCGCCGGACCGGACGGTGCCCCACCCATGGCCGGACGGGGCACCGGACGCTGCTCCGGGCCCGCGGGCGCGGGAGGTCTGCGACCGGGCATCGTCGGACGGTTCCCGGACGGCGGGGTCGAGGGCCGCGCGGGCGGCTGCTCGGTCCGGTCGTCGGAGGAGTCCGCGCTCGGGTAGTGCCCGATCAGTGCGCCGGGCGGCAGGATGTCGGTCTCCGGGCCGTCGGCGCCGCTGCGCGCCGGGCGGGGCGGCCACCGCTTGGTGGTGTGCTGTCCCGCGGCGTCGCGGTCCCCGTCGCCGGAGCCGCCGGACTCCGTGGTGTCCCCGGCCGAGGGCGACGGGGCGGCGTCCTGGTCCGGGGTGGAGCCGGCGGTGGGGCGGGTGCCGTC
>NZ_WWFY01001036.1:0-1134 GCF_009864975.1 Pseudonocardia sp. SID8383 | reverse complement strand
CGCGACCGCCGCCACACCCCGGGCCGCCAGTGCCTCGGCCACCGGCGCCCACGACACCCCGCGGTGCCAGGCGCCGTGGACCAGCACGACCCGTGCCGGACCGGGTCCCCCGGCCCCCGGTCCGGCCGGGGCGCTCACGCGCCGCCCCCGCGCAGGTGCTCCTCGACCCGCTCCACCTTGGCCTGCAGCTGCCCCTGGTACCCGGGCCGGATGTCGGCCTTGAGGACCAGGCTGACCCGCGGCGACACGGCGGTGACGGCCTCGACGGCGCGCTTGACCACCGCCATCCCCTCGTCCCAGGTCTCGGACTCGATCGTGGTGAACATCGAGGTGGTCTCGTTCGGCAGACCGGACTCGCGGACCACCCGGACGGCCTCGGCGACGGCCGCACCGACGCTGCCGTCCCCGGAGTCCGATCCGGACGGGGCGATGCTGAAGGCGAAGAGCATGCCGACACCGTGCCACGCCCGGCGTGCGGAACGGATCCGGTCACGGCACTTGCTAGCGTCGGGCCATGGCATCCCGCGGGTCGCTCCCCTTCGACCCGATCCAGCGTGCGGCCGAGCTCTGGGAGGAGCGGGTCGGCCCCGCGCGCACGATGGCGACGGTCACCAGCGTGATGCGGGTGCAGCAGATCCTGCTCTCCGCCGTCGACACGGCGCTCCGGCCGCACGGGCTGACCTTCGCCCGCTACGAGGCCCTGGTGCTGCTGGACTTCGCGCGCCGCGGCAGCCTCCCGATGCGGGTGATGGGCGAGCGCCTGCAGCTGCACCCGACGAGCGTGACCAACATCGTCGACCGGCTGCAGGGCGACGACCTCGTCCGGCGGGTGCCGCACCCCACCGACCGCCGCGCCACCCTGGTCGAGCTGACCACCGAGGGGCGTGCCCGGCTGGAGAAGGCCACGGCCGCGGTGACCGGCATCGACTTCGGCCTGTCCGGGCTGGACCCGGCCGAGGAGGAGCAGCTGACCGCGCTGCTGCGCTCGGTGCGCCGCGCCGCCGGCGACTTCGCCTGATCCGCGCACCTCAGCCGGCCCGTCTCCGCCGTCGCGGCCCGCCCGGTGGCGGACCGCCGTGTCCCGGGCCGCGCCAGCTGCGCATCACCGATCCGCGGGGCGGCCGGGGCCACAGC
>NZ_WWFY01001035.1:0-1489 GCF_009864975.1 Pseudonocardia sp. SID8383 | reverse complement strand
CGGCGGGCGGTGCGCGGCGATGAGCGCCAGCTCGCGCACCGAGGCCTCCAGGGCGTGCGCGCAGACCACCGTGTCGACCTTCTCGGCGCGGACGAGCATGTCGCGGACCCGGCGGCGCTTCTCCCCGGCCGTGAAGTACGACCGCACCCGCCGGTGCAGGTCGCCGCTGGTGCCGACGTAGAGCACCTGGCCGTCGCCGCCGCGGAACAGGTACACACCGGGCTCGGAGGGCACGTCGTTCGCCAGGTGCCTGCGACGGCGCTGGGTGGTGGTGGGCCGGTGCGGGGCCCGGTCACGGACGAGCTGCAGCAGCTCCTCCAGGCTCTGCACACCCAGGTTCCCGATCCGCTCCAGCAGGTGGTGCAGCACCTCGACGGTCGCCCGGGCGTCGGTCAGTGCCCGGTGGTCCGGGGTGGTGGCGCAGCCGAAGTGCCGGGCCAGCGTGCCCAGCTTCACGCTGGGGCACTCGGTGTGCGGGAGCACGGCCCGGGCGAGCCGGGCGGTGCACAGGACCGGCGGGCCGGGCCAGGGGCGTTCGAGGCGCTCGCAGGCGGCCTTGAGGAAACCCGTGTCGAACGGGGCGTTGTGGGCCACCAGCACCGAGCCGCGGAGCATGTCGAGCACCGAGGGCAGGACCGCACCCAGCGGTGGCGCGTCGTGCAGCATCGCGTTCGTGATGCCGGTCAGCCGGGTGATGTCGGCCGGGACCCGCACGCCCGGGTCGACGAGGGTGCCGAGCTCGGAGATCCGGCTGCCGCCGCGCACCGCGACGGCGCCGACCTCGGTGATGGCGTCGGTCCGGTGGCTGCCGCCGGTGGTCTCCAGGTCCACCACGCAGAAGGTGACGTCACGCAGTGGCGTGCCCAGCTCGTCGAAGGTGAGCTGCGGGGAGCAGGAGGTCACGCCCTGCACCGTAGCCGTGGGGCCCGACAGCATGTTCGAACACCCGGCCCCGGCCCGGGGAGCGGGGCGCGGACCCCGAACCGGGGACGTCCCGGCCGCGGACGGCCACGCCGACGGCGATCCGGGCCGGGCGGGGATAACCTGGACCGATGGCGCACGACGACACGGAGCGACCGGAGCCCACGTGCTCCGGGGTCCCGTCGTGCGCCGCCGACCCGGCCGCGAGCGACTGGCCGGAGCTGCCCGCCCCGCTGCGGGCCCGGCTCGCCGAGATCGCGGGTACCGCGCTGGGCGGGCTGCCGCCCGGGGACGTCCCCACCCCGCTACGCCGCTTCGCCCGGTTCACCCCCGCCAAGCGGGCCCGGCTCGGCGGGCAGGTACTGGTGTCCCGGCTGCAGCAGGACGCGGCGTTCCGGGCGGCCGTGGTGGCCTGGTGGGCCGAGAACCGGCCCGGTGAGCTGGAGCTGCCCGAACCCTCCACGACACGACCCGCCGGCGACCCGCCCGTGCCCCCGGGCGGACCCGGGGCACCCACCGGGGACACCGGAGCCGCGGAGGCAGCCGGCCCGTCCGGCCGTCCCGCGGC
>NZ_WWFY01001034.1:0-1757 GCF_009864975.1 Pseudonocardia sp. SID8383 | reverse complement strand
GTCGCCGCCGACCGCACGCCCGCGGGCCGGCTGCGCCCGGCGTCGCAGCTGCGTCCCGGGGTGCCGCTGGAGCTGGACACGCTGTGCAGCGGTGCG
Source organism: Pseudonocardia sp. SID8383 (assembly GCF_009864975.1). Classification (NCBI taxonomy): domain Bacteria; kingdom Bacillati; phylum Actinomycetota; class Actinomycetes; order Pseudonocardiales; family Pseudonocardiaceae; genus Pseudonocardia; species Pseudonocardia sp. SID8383. Next base: position 1,661 of record NZ_WWFY01001034.1, on the reverse strand, counting down.
CTCGGCCAGGGCGACGGCGTCAGCCGGGTGCACACCGCCGCGGCGATGCACCGGATGCTGGCCGACGTCGTCGCCGAGGACGCCGACCAGGCCTTCTTCCCGCCGGTGCACGACGGCGCGCCCGCCGAGCCCGACGACGTGTGGCAGGACTCCGACCGGCTGCCCGACACCCGCAACGACCCCCGGCGCCGCCGCAACCTGCGGATCGGTCTCGGGGTGCTGGCCGTCGGCGTACTGATCGTGCTCGGGTACGTCGCCGTGCAGCTGGGCATGCTGTTCGGCGGCGGCGGCACCCCGCCGGTGGTCGTCCCGCCCGCGGCGAGCGCCCCGGTGCAGCAGCAGGTACCCGCCCCTGCGGCCCCGGCCGCGTCGTCCGGGACGGGTACCGCGGTGCCGGACGTGTCGGCGACGGTGTTCGACCCGGTCGGCGACGCGGACAACGCCGGCACCGTCGGCAACGTCGTCGACGGCGACCCCTCCACCGTATGGACGACGAGCCGCTACTTCCAGCCCTTCCCGGCGCTCAAGCCCGGGATCGGCGTGCTGGCCTCGTTCGACGCCGCCGAGCCGCTCACCGGGCTCACCATCGACTCGCCGACCGCGGGCGCGGTCGTGGAGGTCCGCTCGGCCCCGTCGGCCGAGCCGACGCTGGCGGAGACGACGCTGCTCGACACCGTCACCCTGTCCTCGGGACGGACGACGGTCGGCCTCGACCCGGGACGGCCCACCCAGCACGTGCTCCTGTGGATCACGAACCTCGGGCCGGACAACCAGACCCGGATCGACGACATCGGGTTCCGCCGCACCGCACCCTGAGCCGCACCGTTCGCGATCGCGACGGACCGGCCCGGCAACGCCCGTGAGCACCGCCCGGCGCTGCCTACCGTGCGCGGGTGACGACCGTCGACCGGATCCCGGACCGGGCCCCGCCCGACCTGGACGAGATGTTCCGCAGGTACGCCGACCGGCTCTGGTCGGTGGCCCTGCGGATGCTCGGCGACCGGACCGAGGCCGAGGACGCGGTGCAGGAGGCGTTCCTGTCCGCGCTCCGCTCGCCCGGGTTCCGCGGTGACGCCGCGACGGGGACGTGGCTGCACCGGATCCTCGTGAACGACTGCGTCGACCGGCTCCGCGCGGCCGGGCGGCGACGGGACCGGCTGCGGGCCCTGGAGACGGTCGTCGCGGCCCGGGACCACGCGGGCGGGCTCGTCGTGCGGCTCGCCGTCTCCGACGCGCTGGCCCTGCTGCCGGTGGACCAGCGGGCCGCTCTGGTGCTCGTGGACGGGCTCGGCTACGGCGTCGCGGAGGCGGCGGAGATGCTGGCGGTGGCGCCGGGGACGGTGAAGAGCCGCCGGGCCCGTGCGCGGGCCCGGCTGGCCCCCGTGTTGCGGGAGGACGAGGGATGAGTAGTTCTCACCGATCCGACGGCAATTCGCCTGAGAGCACTCGTCGGAGCGACGACAACCACCGTTCAGCTGCTTCATGTCATGTCGACGAAGAACACTTCGCCGAGGTCGGGAGGCGGGTGGCCCGGGAGCTCGGTCCGGCGGCGATGCCGCACGACGTGGCCGCGCGGATGCGGGCGCGGCTCGCCGCGGAAGTGGCGCGAGCGGATCCCGGACCGGAGCGGGGCGAGGCTCCGGCGGCCGGCGGCCCGCCGC
>NZ_WWFY01001033.1:0-2089 GCF_009864975.1 Pseudonocardia sp. SID8383 | reverse complement strand
GGGCTCCTCGGTCGCGCCGGTCCCGCCGGCTGCGTCGTTCTCCGGGGATGCGTCGAGCACGGTCACCCCCGCCGCGGCGGCCGGGCCGGCGGTCGCGGGCGGTGAGTCGGGGGCCTGGGCCGTCGTCCACCCGCTCTCCGAGGGCACCGCGTCGAACAGCGCCAGTGGCGGCTCGTCGCCGAAGCCGGACACCGACACCCCCAGCAGCCGCACCCCGCCCTCGCCGACGGCGCCCTCGGCCAGCCGTCGGGCCACTGCGACCAGGGTCGCCAGGTCCCGGGTCCCGAAGGGGGTCGTCTCGGACCGGGTGTGGGTGGCGAAGTCCCCGGTCCGCGCCTTCACCGTGACGGTGCGGGCGGTCCGGCCGTCGGCGACCAGGCGCCGGTGCACGGCGACGCAGATCGACTCCACCGCGGTGTGCACCGCGCTCATCGCGGTCAGGTCGGTGTCGAAGGTCGTCTCCGCGCTGATCTGCTTGGCCGCGCCGCGCGGGGCGACCGGACGGTCGTCGACACCGCGGGCCAGGCGGTGCAGCTCGGACCCGACGGCACCGCCCAGCACCCCGGCGACCTCGCGGGCGTCCATCGCGGCGAGCTGTCCGATCGTCTCGATCCCGATCTTCCGCAGCGCCTCGCCGGAGACCGGTCCGATGCCCCAGAGCGACCGCACCGGGAGCGGGTCGAGCACGGCGGCCTGCTCGGCGTGGGCGATCACCCGCAGCCCGTCCGGCTTGGCCAGCTCGGAGGCGATCTTCGCGACCTGCTTGCCCGACCCGGCCCCCACCGAGGCGGGCAGCCCGGTGCGCTCGCGCACCGCGCCGCGCAGCCGGGTGCCCCACTCCCGCACCCGGTCCGGGGAGGCCCCCACGAGGTCGGGCGGCTCCACGAACGCCTCGTCGACCGACACCGGCTCGAGCACCGGGGAGAACTCGCCGAGGACGGCCATGACCTCCTCGGACAGCGCCTTGTACAGCGAGAACCGGGGCGGCAGGACGGTCGCGTGCGGGCAGCGCCGCCGCGCCTGCCCCATCGGCATCGCCGAGCGGGCCCCGAACACCCGCGCCTGGTAGCTCGCCCCCGCGACGACGCCGCGCGGTCCCGCGCCGCCGACCAGGACCGGCCGGTCGGCCAGGGTGGGCCGGGTCAGCTGCTCGACCGAGGCGAAGAACGCGTCCATGTCGAGATGCAGCACCCAGCGGTCGGCCGCCGCGGTCACCTCACCATCACCCGTGCATCGTGCCCCGGCGCACCGACAGGACCGCGTCGCCGTCGGCGACGGTGACGACCGGGGCCACCGGCCCCGCCCCGGCGACGGCGCCCGGGTGGTCGTCGAGGCCGGTGGCGACGTCGGCGACCCACCAGTTCCCGCCGGTGCCGGTCCAGCCCAGCACCCGGGCCGGGGCGTGCGGCGGGGACAGCGTGATCGCGTCCATCGGGCTCGACAGGCCCTCGCCGGTGGCCTTGAGCAGCGCCTCCTTGCGGGTCCAGGTGACCAGGAACCCGGTGCCGTCGGGCGTGCCCGCGGCGAGCTCGGCGGGGGAGAGGGCGTGCCGGACGAGGCCGTCGAGGCCGGACAGCGGGCGGTGCGCCTCGACGTCGACGCCGACCGGGCCGGTCCCGACCGCGACGCCGACCAGCGCGCCGGAGTGGGTCAGCGAGAAGCCGGGGTCGTCGCCGCGCCCGGCCAGGCGCGGCTTGCCGTGCGGCTCTCCGCAGCGACAGGTCCGGTCCAGGACGAGCGCGGCGGGGTCGGTGTCGAGCCGCTCGGCGAGCACGAGCCGGGCCAGGGCGTGCGCGGCGAGGTAGCGGGCGCGGTCCTCGTGCCTGCGCAGTGCGAGGAGCCGCTCACGTTCATGGGCGTCCAGCAGTGCGACGAGGTCGGCGCGGTCGCCGGGATCGGCCGGGGCGGCCCACCAGACGGTGACGGTCACGGCGTCCAGCCTTCCACGACGCCCCCGCGCCGGGCCGCACCGCCGGGAGTGATCACGGATCGGGCACGCGGAGGGTCGCCCGCCGACGTCCCCGGTGCCCGATCCGTGATCGTGCCCGTGCTCTCAGCCGCTGCGGCGGGCGGCGAAGTCCGTGCGGAC
>NZ_WWFY01001032.1:0-3138 GCF_009864975.1 Pseudonocardia sp. SID8383 | reverse complement strand
GGCCGGGAGCCACGGGCGGGGGGCGACGGCGGTCTCAGACATCGGCGTCCACCCGCGGGTCCAGCAGCAGCACGGTCAGGTCGGCGACGAGCGACCCGGCCAGCACCGCCACCGCCGAGAGGAGGGTCAGCGCGGCGAGCAGCGGGAAGTCCACGGCCAGCGCCGCGGTGACCACGGCCGCCGCGATCCCCGGCCAGGAGAACACCGTCTCCACCAGCACGGCGCCGGTGACGAGCTCCGGCAGCCGGTTGCCCAGCACCGTCACGAACGGCAGCAGCGCGGTCGGCAGGGCGTGGCGCAGCACGACGAGACGCTCGGGCAGCCCGCGGGCCCGGGCGCCGGCGACGTGGTCGTCGTCGAGGGAGGCCAGCAGCGAGGCCCGCACGTGCAGCACCAGCCACGGCGTCTGGGAGACCCCCAGCACCAGCGCCGGCAGCACCAGGTGCCTGCTCACCTGGCCGAACGTGGGTGCGGCGCCGGCATCGGTGAGGCCGGCGACCGGCAGCACGGGCCAGGCCACGGCGAACACCGCGATCGCACCCAGGGCCAGCACGAACGGCGGCAGCCCCTCCAGGGTGTGCCCGACCGCGGTGACGGCCCGGTCGAACCAGCCGCCCTGCCGCCACGCCGCGACGGTCCCGGCGGCCAGGGCCAGCACCAGCGACACGAGCAGGGCCAGGGTGACCAGCAGCAACGTCCACGGGAGCCGCTCGGCGACCACCTGGGCCACCGGCTGCCGCATCGAGAGGCTCTGCCCGAGGTCGCCGGTCAGTAGCCCGCCCAGCCACCGGAGGAGCTGTTCGCCCACGCTCGCGTCCAGCCCGAGCGAACGTTCGGCGGCGGCGATGTCGGCGTCGCTCGCGGAGAAGATCCCGACCCCGAAGTACTGGTACACCGGCCGGAACGGCGACGCCGCCGCCAGCAGGAACACCCCGACCGCGACCAGCAGCACCGTCGGGACGCCGAGCAGCAGCCGCAGCCCGGCCAGCCGGGCCACCGCGCGGCCGCGGTGCCGGCCCGGGAGCACGGCCGTCACGAGCGGGGCGTCCAGTCCTGCAGGTTCCACCACGGGCCCCAGGTGGTGCCGTGGGTGTGCGGCTCGACGACGGGGGTGTAGCCGTCCCAGGCGTCGCGGGTGACGTAGCTGTGGCCGAGGAAGGCCAGGAAGACCATGCCGGGGTCGGCGACGTAGGCCCGCTGGAACTCCTTCACCGCTGCGGTGCGGGCGGCCTCGTCGGGCGCCCGCAGTGCGGTGTCCAGCGCCGCGTCGACGGCGGCGTTGCGGTAGGAGCCGGGGTTGTTGAACCCGTCGGCGGCGTTCGACGAGTGCAGCAGCTGCCACGCCTTGAACCCCGGGTCGAACGGGTCGCCGCCGCCGAGCACGAGCGCGTCGGCGCCCATCCGCGGCTCGATCGCCTCCCAGCCGAGGCCCTCCAGCCGGACGTCGATCCCGGCTGCGCGCACGTCGGAGGCGAACGCCTGGGCCAGGTCGCGGCGCACGGTGTCGGTGGCCGGGTACATCAGCGTGAAGCGCGCGGCCTGCCCGCCGCGGACGCGCACCCCGTCGGGCCCGGGGACCCAGCCGGCCCGCTCCAGGATCCGGCCCGCCTCCGCGGGGTCGAAGGTGAACGTCGCGGAGGGCTCGACCTGCTCGGGCAGCACGCCAGGGATCGGGTGGTGGGCCGGTTCACCCTGCCCCGCGAGGAACGCGTCGATCATGCCCTGGCGGTTCACCGAGCGGTTGAGCGCCGCGCGGATCGCCGGGTCCGCGGTGACCGGGTTCGCGAACGGCAGCGCGACGGTGCGGTAGTCGGCGCTGGCGTGCTCGCGCAGCGCCAGCCCGCTCTGCTGCGCGACCGCGCGGGCCAGTGCCGGCGGCAGCACGGTCCCGTCGAACTCACCGGCGGCGGTGCGCTGGGAACGGGTGTTGTCGTCGGTGGCGAACACGACGGTCACCCGCGTCACCGAGGGTGCACCGCCCCAGTACCCGGGGTTCGACTCCATGACCATCGTGTCGCCGCGCCGCCACTCGGCGAGCCGGTACGGGCCGGTGCCGACGGCCCGGGTGTTCACCGGCAGGTCGGAGACGGGGCCGCCGCCCTCGAGGGCCTCCGACGGCAGGATCCCGGAGGTGAGCCGGGCCGGGAACGCGCCGTAGGGGTAGGACAGCCGGAACCGCACGGCGTCGTCGCCGACGGCCTCGACCCCGGCGAGCATCGGCACGCTCGACCGGATCGTCGCGGCGCGGGCCGGGTCGATGATCGCGGCGTAGGTGGCGACGACGTCCTCGGGCCCGAGGGCCGACCCGTCGTGGAAGGTGACGCCGGGGCGCAGCGGCACCGTCCAGGACAGGCGGTCCGGTGACGAGGTCGCCGGGCCGGAGGCGAGCGCGGGCTGCAGGGTGCGCTGCGCGTCGCGGGCGTAGAGACCGTCGTAGAACTTGCTCGCGCCCTCCGCCCCGTAGCCGAGCAGCGGGTTGAGGTCGTCGGGCTCGTAGCCGTCGGCGAGGGTCATGGTGGTGCCGTCCCCGGCCGGGCCCGCCTCGCCCGGGGCGGCGGTGGGCGCGGAGCAGCCGGCCACGAGGGCGGCGGCCACCAACGGGACGACGATGTTCCGGAGGGTGATCACGCAACGGCACATTATGGGCAACAGAGTGAGGGTGGCAACGAACTGGACCGATCGGTCAGGTGGCGTACTTCTACGCAGTGACCGCGGACCGGCTCCGCCGGGGTCGCGGCCGTCCTACCGTCCGGGCGGTGCGCACCGATCCCGCCCCCGCGCGCGTGCAGCGCGCCCCGGCGACCCGCGACCAGGTCGACGCCCACCGGTTCGGTGTGCGCCGGATGGAGGCCGCGCTGGTGCGGGCGGACCCGGTGCCGCTGCACGAGCAGATCCGCTCGCAGCGGCGCGCCTTGTTCGCCGGAGTGCTGGTCGGGCTGCTCGCGCTCGGGGTGGCGGCGCTGCTGGCCCGGGTCGACCCGGCCACCGACTGGCGCTCCCGGGCGCTGGTGCAGGGGCAGCGCAGCGGCGTGCTCTACGCCGTGGTCCGCGACCCCGACCGGTCCGCGCTGCTCGTGCCGGTGCCCGACCCCGTCGCGGGACGGCTGGTCCTCGCCGCGCACGGTCGCGACGACGGTG
>NZ_WWFY01001031.1:0-3581 GCF_009864975.1 Pseudonocardia sp. SID8383 | reverse complement strand
CACCGACACCGACACCGACGCGTGGTGCACCGGCGGCTGCGGGCGCCCCTCGAAGGAGGGCTGCTCGACCCAGCTGCGGGCCTGGTCGACGACGTAGCGCCGGACCGGCCCGGCGTCGGGGTCGTGCAGGCCGCGCACGTCGGCGACGAGCGCCGCGGTGCCGCGCTCGACCTCCGCCCGCACCGGGGCGGCCTCGGGCCCCTGCGCCTCCACGACGACGAGCGCGGTGCCGCGCTCGGCGGGCACCTGCCGCTCGTGCTCGCCCCGCACCCTGATCACGACGTCGCTCATGCCAGCTTCTCCCACAGGAATCCGTAGGCCAGTGCGGCCATCCTCGCGGCCTGCGCGTTGTCCGCGGCGCCGCCGTGCCCGCCCTCGATGTTCTCGTAGTAGGCCACCTCGTGGCCGGCGGCCTCCAGCGCGGCGGTGAACTTGCGGGCGTGGCCGGGGTGCACCCGGTCGTCGCGGGTGGAGGTCAGCAGGATCGTCGGCGGGTAGTCGGCCGTGTCGTCGATCAGGTGGTACGGCGAGAACGTCCGGATGAACTCCCAGTCGTCGGTGTCCGGGTCGCCGTACTCGGCCATCCAGGAGGCACCGGCGAGCAGGTAGCTGTAGCGCTTCATGTCCAGCAGCGGCACCTGGATGACCACCGCGCCGAACAGCTCCGGGTAGCGGACCAGCATGTTCCCGGCCATCAGGCCGCCGTTGCTGCCGCCCTGCACGGCGAGGTGAGCCCGCGAGGTGACGCCGCGGTCAATCAGGTCCCGGGCGACGGCGGCCATGTCCTCGTAGGCCCGCGGCCGCTTCTCGCGCAGCGCCGCCCGGTGCCAGCGCGGCCCGTACTCGCCGCCGCCGCGCAGGTTCGCGACCGCGTACACCCCGCCGCGCTCCAGCCAGGACCGGCCCGTGCCACCGGAGTAGCCGGGGGTCATGGGGATCTCGAAGCCGCCGTAGCCGTAGAGCAGGGTGGGGGCGGAGCCGTCGAAGGGCAGGTCGTTGCGCCGGACCAGGAAGTACGGGACCCGGGTGCCGTCCTCGCTGGACACGAAGTGCTGCTCGATGACGTGGCGGGACGCGTCGAAGAACGCGGGCGCGCTGCGCAGCGGGCGGGGCTGTTCGCCGACCGTCGCGATCGACAGCGTCGACGGGGTCAGGTAGTCGGTGACGATCAGCCAGACGTCGTCGCTCTCGTCGGCGTCGACCGCGGCGACGGTGACGCTGCCGAACTCCGGTGCCCCGGTGAACGGCGCGCGGGTCCAGCCCTGCTCGCCCGGGGTGAGCACGACGAGCCGGTCGACGACGTGTTCCAGCACGTCGAGCACGAGGTGGTGGCGGGTCCAGGCGTACCCGGCGAGCGAGGAGGAGTCGGTGGGCTCGAACAGCACCTCCCACGAGGGGGCGCCGGCCAGGACGTCGTCGAAGCGGGCGGCGAGCAGGGAGCCCGCGGTGAACGAGCCCCAGTCCTCGCGCAGCTCGACGGTGCACCACTCGCGGTGCACGTCGGTCATCGCGGAGTCCGGTACGTCGATCTTGGTGAGGGTCCCGTCCGCGCCGATCAGGTGGAGCTCGTCGGCGTAGAAGGCCAGCGCCCGGCGCAGGAAGTCCCGCTCGAAGCCGGGGGTGTGGTCACGGAACGCCGAGATGCTGAGGTCGGTCTCCTCGCCGGCGTAGACCAGCTCGGCGGACTCCAGGGCCTCGCCGCGGCGCAGCCGCCGCACCGTACGCGGGTAGCCCGAGGTCGTCATGGTGCCCGGACCGAGGTCGGTCGACAGGTAGACGGTGTCGCGGTCGATCCAGCTCATCCCGCCCTTCGCCTCGGGACGGGAGAACCCGCCGTCGACGAAGCTGCGGGTCGGGAGGTCGAACTCGCGCGTGACGTCGGCGTCGGCGCCACCGCGGGACAGGTCGACCAGCGCGCGGTCGAGGTCCGGGCGCAGGAAACGGGCACCGTGCCAGACCCAGTTCTCGCCCTCGGCCGCGTTGAGCGCGTCGACGTCGAGCAGCACCTCCCACTCGGTGTCGGCGCTCCGGTAGGACTCCGGGGTGGTGCGCCGCCACAGGCCGCGCGGGTGCTGCTCGTCGGTCCAGAAGTTGTAGTAGTGCCCGCCGCGGGCGGTGACGAACGGGATCCGGTCGCGGGAGTCGAGGACCTCGCGGATCCCCGACTCCAGCTCGGCGAACAGCGGGGTGCCGGTCAGCCGCGCCTCGGTGCGGGCGTTGCGCTGCGACACCCATTCCAGGGCCTCGGTGCCGGTGACGTCCTCGAGCCAGGCGTGCGGGTCGTTCGTCATGACCCGATCATCGCTCACACGAACGGTGCGACGGCGATCCCGGCCCGGGCGAGCTCGTCACGGACCCGTCGGGCGGTCGTGACGGCGCCGGGGGAGTCGCCGTGCAGGCAGGCGGACTCGGCACGGACCGCGACGTCGCTGCCGTCGACCGCGCGCACCGTCCCCGTCCCGACCACGCGGACGAGCCGTTCGGCCGCCTCCGCGGGGTCGTCGAGCAGCGCACCCGGTTCGCCGCGCGGCACGAGCCCGCCCTCACCGGTGTAGCCGCGGTCGACGAAGAACTCGCCCACCGCGCGCAGCCCGGCCCGCTCGGCCTCCGCGAGCAGCGCGGACCCGGCCAGCCCGAGCACCGGCAGCGACGGGTCGTACGCCCGCACCGCCCGGACCACCGCGCGCGCCTGCGCGGTGTGCGTCCGTGTGGCGTTGTAGAGCGCGCCGTGCGGCTTGACGTAGCGGACCCGGGTACCCGCGGCACGGCACAGGGCCTCGAGGCCGCCGATCTGGTAGAGCACGTCGTCGGTCAGCGCGTCGGGCTCGATGTCGAGGAACCGGCGCCCGAATCCGCGCAGGTCCGGGTACGACACCTGCGCCCCGACGACGACCCCCGCCCCGGCCGCCCCCGTGGTCGTGACCCGCAGCGTCGAGGGGTCCCCGGCGTGGAACCCGCACGCGACGTTCGCCGAGGTGACGAGCCCGAGCATCGCCTCGTCGTCGCCGAGGGTCCACCGGCCCCAGGACTCACCGAGGTCGGCGTTCAGGTCGATCGTGCTCACGGGCGTGTCCTCGGTGTCTGTGTCTGTGTCTATGTCTGCGTCGGTGTCCGTGTCGGTCCGGGACCCAGTGTGACCGGTATCGGCTCGCCCGGAGATCGGAGCTCCTGGGCCCCGCCCGCCCCGGGGGCACGGCAGGGTGCTGGTTCTCCGGATTCGCTTACCCGGTAAGCGAATCCGGAGAAGAGGGGTGCCCGTGCACCCGGTCCCTGCCGGCGCGGAGGCGCGTCGTCGCCCCGCCGGCATGCCCCTGTTCTGCGGGAGAGAGTTCCTCCCGTGAAGGGTTCTGCGGGGAGCGGGCCTCCCCGGAACCGAGAGGCCGGGCCGAGGCACCGGCGGGGATCGATCGACCCTGCCCCGGCGCGAGGGTGGCGAGCAGCCCTGCCCCGTCAGCCCTCGTGCAGTGCGCCCGCCCGCACCAGGACGGCGGCCCGGTGCCCCACGCGGACCCGCTCGAGGGGCCGGGCCCCGCCCGGCAGCGGCACCGTCCGCCCACGCCCGACGGCCACGACCACGGCGT
>NZ_WWFY01001030.1:0-3753 GCF_009864975.1 Pseudonocardia sp. SID8383 | reverse complement strand
CCCGCGCTGCACCGTCGAGGACCCGGACCTGTTCAGCCACCGCCGCGACGGCCGCTGCGGCCGCCAGGCCGGGATCACCTGGCTCGACCCGCGCTGACCGGCGGCCCGGTCCGGCGATCCACGCCACGCGGGGCTCGCGGGCGCCCCCGCGGGCGGGAACGATGGACGCCGTGTCCGATCCCCGCACCCCCACCGCCGACCGTGTCGGCGAACTGACCGACCGACTGGCCGCCGTCCGCGAGCGGGTGGCCGAGGCCTGCCGCGCCGCCGGCCGCGACCCCTCCGATGTCGGGCTGCACGCCGTCACCAAGACGATCCCGGCCGCCGACGTGGCCGCGCTGGTCGACCTCGGGCTGGACGCCTTCGCCGAGAACCGCGCGCAGGAGGCGGCGTCCAAGGTGGACGAGGTCCGGGCGCTGCGCCCGGACGCCTCCCCGGACTGGTTCTTCGTCGGCGGACTGCAGCGGAACAAGGTACGGACGGTGCTCCCGTGGGTGACACGGATCGACTCCGTCGACTCGCCCCGGCTGGCCCGCGCGATCGACAAGGAGGTCGCGAAGGCCCGCGACGCGGGGGAGCGCGGCGGCCCGCTGCCGGTGCTCGTGCAGTACAGCGTCGACGGCGACGCCGACCGCGGCGGCGTCGCCCCGGAGGGGCTCGTCGAGCTGACGGACCTGGTCAGGGAGCTGCCGGGGCTGGAACTGGCCGGGCTGATGGCCGTCGCGCCGCTGGGCTGGGAGCCCGATGCGGCGTTCGAGCGGATCGCCGAGGCGCACCGGGAGACCGTCGGGCGGCACCCCGGGGCGACGGTCCTGTCCGCCGGGATGAGCGGGGACCTGGAGTCGGCGATCGGTCACGGATCGACGGTGGTGCGTGTCGGTACGGCCCTTGTGGGGGATCGGCGGATAGCCTCCGAGTAATCGCTGGTGGGTGTGGGTACTGAGCAGGTGGCGGAGACCGCACCGTCGGCGAGACCGTCGCCAGAACGCGGGGTGCGCGTGCGGTTGGGACGCGTACGGAGTCGAGCAGTACTGCGAGGGGACAGCGGATGAGCGCGATGTACCGGCTGAAGGCGTACTTCGGCATGGTCCCGGCCGACGAGATGGACTATGTGGACGAACCGGATCACTACCGGGGCGGCCACGAGCACCACGCCGGCCCGCGCGGTGACCGTTGGTCCGCCGGGGCCGGTCGGTTCGCCGACCAGGCGTCCTACGACGGCGACCGCTACGAGACCGCGGTCCGCTACGAGGACGGATGGGGCGCCCGCCCGGCGCGGGAGGCACTCCGTCCGGCGCGCGCCGTGCGGCAGGATCCGCGCGGCGAGCGGGAGACGCTCGGGCTGGTCCCGGAGCGCGGGAACCTTCCCACTCCCCTCGGAGGCGGCCCCGGAGCGGCCGTCCGCGGGGCGCTGGCGATGGACCCGGAGACCCTCCGGGGTCCGGCACGCGAGGAGCGGAACGAGCCCGTCGTGGCCCCCGCGCCGGTGCCGGAGCAGCGCGACCGGGCGGCCGCGGGACCGGCGTCGATCACGACGCTGCACCCCCGCAGCTACAACGAGGCCCGCACCATCGGTGAGCGCTACCGCGACGGTGTGCCCGTCATCATGAACCTCACGGATCTGGACGGCGCGGCAGCGAAACGCCTGGTGGACTTCGCCGCGGGCCTGGCGTTCGCCCTGCGCGGGAGCATCGACAAGGTCACCGATCGGGTGTTCCTTCTCACGCCGGCCGACGTCGAGGTCTCCGCGGACGACGCGCGGAGGCTCGCCGAGCGCGGAGCTTTCCGACAGGATTGAGTCGTGGCCGACCCGATCCTGACGCTGATCTATTACGTCCTGTTCTTCTTCTGGCTGCTGCTCGCGGCCCGCATCGTCGTCGAGATGGTCCGGTCGTTCGCGCGCCAGTGGCGACCCGCCGGAGCGCCCGCCGTGGCGCTCGAGGTCGTCTTCACCGTGACCGACCCTCCGGTCAAGTTGCTGCGGAGAGTGATCCCCGTGGTCCGTATCGGAGGCGTAGGACTGGACCTGTCGATTATGGTTCTGTTGCTGGTGGTGTTCATCTCGATGAGCGCCGTCAGATCACAGCTCCTGGGATGAGCCCCAGTCACCCGGGAGTGCCGCCGAGGACCGCATGAGGTGATCCGATGCCGCTGACGCCCGCCGACGTTCATAACGTCGCGTTCAGCAAACCCCCGATCGGGAAGCGGGGTTACAACGAGGACGAGGTCGACGCCTTCCTCGATCTGGTCGAGGCCGAACTGGCCCGGCTGATCGGGGAGAACGACGACCTGCGCGACCAGGTCGCGCAGCTGGAGCAGCGTCTCGGCGATGCCGAGGCCGACCTGGAGGAGGCACGGAGCCAGCCGGCTCCGGCGCAGACCCAGGCCCTGGCCGCCTCCCCGTCGCCGATGGGCCGTGGTGCGGGTGCTCCCGCTCCGCAGCTGGCCGGTGCCGGCCCCGCCGATGCCGACGGCGGTGACCACCACGTGCAGGCCGCCAAGGTCCTGGGCCTCGCCCAGGAGATGGCGGACCGCCTGACCGCGGAGGCCAAGAACGAGGCCGACACGATGCTGTCGGACGCCCGGAACAAGTCCGAGCAGCTCCTGTCGGACGCCCGGACGAAGGCCGACGGCCTGGTCAACGACGCGCGCTCGCGTGCCGAGACCATGCTCAACGACGCCCGCACGCGGGCCGAGACGCTCGAGCGCCAGTCGCGCGAGAAGGCGTCCGGCCTGGTCAGTGAGGCCGAGCGCAAGCAGAACGAGATCATGGGCGCCATCCAGCGCGACAAGTCCGTTCTGGAGAAGAAGATCGACGAGCTCCGGACCTTCGAGCGGGAGTACCGCACCCGTCTGAAGACCTACCTGGAGTCGCAGCTGCGTGACCTGGAGGGTCGCGGTTCGGCTGCCCCGTCGGACGGCACCGGTGCCACCAGGTCGGGCTCGAACGGCGGGTACGCCGCCTCCGGGTACGGCCAGCGGGCCGACACCGGGAGCTGACCGCCCCACGGCGCCTCCGAGGTGCCGGGGACGACCGACGACGACCGGGTAGCGGACAGGTGCCGCTGCCGACCGACGGAGTTCGCCGATGCTGGTGCTGGTCCTGATCCTCGTGGTCATCGCGCTGGTGCTGCTGCTCGCAGGATGGTTCCTGCACGTGGTGGCACTGGCGTGGACATCGGTGGTCATCAGCCTGATCGCGGGCCTGGTGCTCGCCTACGACTGGTGGCAGACCCGTGCCGCGGTGAAGGCCGGTGACCGGGCGGAGGCCGACGCCTCCGGTCGTGGCACCGGTGCCCCCGCGGCGCCGGACCGGGCCGACCGGGCCGACATGGAGGCGCGCTACGGCGCCGACATGGAGCCCGCGACGCAGGTCCTGCCGGTCGTCCGGCCGGACAGCGGCGCGGCCTCGGGTACGCCCGAGGCGGCGCAGAACGCGACCGACCAGACCATCCAGATGCCGGTTGTCAGGCCGTCCGGCTCTGCGGAGGGACCGCCCGGCGCATCTCGATCGGGTGGACTTTCGTCACGCACGGTGACTGAATCCGGTGCCGAGGACGAGGCCGACCCGAGTGGGGTGGCCGCGTCGCACGCGGGCGCCCCGGCGGGACCGGACGGGGAGGACGGTGCGGGTCGTGGCGGCGACCCGGCACGGTCCGACCCAGGCGAACCCGGCACCGCGGAACCGCCCGCCGAGGCGACGACGCGGGCGACGGACTCGCGGCCGACCGGAACCGACGCCGCCGGCACGAC
>NZ_WWFY01001029.1:0-6421 GCF_009864975.1 Pseudonocardia sp. SID8383 | reverse complement strand
GCTTCGGGCTGCGCGGCGCGCCGCCGCCCGCGGTCTACCCCCGGGTCCGGCACGGCGGCATGCGCCGCGACTCCCATCCCGAGGCCGGCCCGCCCGGCAGCGCCGTCCGGCCCCCGGGCAGTGACCTGGACCTGATGCGCAGCCAGCTGCTCGACCCCTACGACGTCGTCGCCGGGGTGCTCATCCCGATGCAGGGCCACACCGCGGGCGCCGAGGAGCCCGCGTTCGCGGCTGCGCTGTGCCGCGCGTACAACGACGTGCTGGTCACCGACTGGCTCGACCCCGAGCCGCGGCTGCGGGCCAGCATCTGCATCCCGCACGAGTCGCCGGCGGAGGCCGTCGCCGAGATCGAGCGCCGCGCCGCGGACCCGCGGTTCGTGCAGGTCCTGTTCCCCAGCGGCACGTTCCTGCCGTGGTCGGACGCCAAGTACCGGCCGATCTACGCCGCGGCCGCCGCGCACGGGCTGCCGGTGGCGATCCACCTCGGCGGCACCGAGGGCCACCGCGGGGACGGCTGGCCGTCGTTCTACCTGGAGCAGCACGCGTGGTACGGCAACGCCGTCGCCGTCGCGCTGACCGGGCTGGTCGCCGGCGGCGTCCTCGAGGCGGTGCCGGACCTGCAGTTCGTGCTCGTCGAGGGCGGGGTGTCCTGGCTGCCGTCGCTGCTCTGGGGGCTCGACGACGCCTGGGAGCTGTGCCGCGACGACGTCCCGTGGCTGACCCGCCCGCCGTCGGAGATCGTGCGCGAGCGGGTGTGGTTCACCACCCAGCCGATCGACGAGCCGCCGGTGCCCGCACACCTGGCGACGACCTGGGAGCAGACCGGGATGACCGACCGGATCCTGTTCTCCTCCGACTACCCGCACTGGGACTTCGACGACCCGATCACGGCGCTACGGGTGCTGCCCGCGGCGCTGCGCCGGCCGATGGCGGCCGCCAACGCCGCCCGCCTCTACGGCCTGACCCTGCCCGGGAGCGAGGAATGAGCGCCGATCCGCCCGAGGAGTTCGTCGACGCCGACACCCACGTCGCGCCGGCGTCGTTCGCCGACCTCGCGGGACTGCTGAGCCCGTACTGGCGCGACTACGCGGCGGGCGCCGCACTGCGCGCCGACCCCGTCCAGGGTGGCGCCTACCCGCCCGCGATGGTCGACGGGCCCGCCCCGCACGACGTCGCGGCCCTGCGGGCCGCGGTTCTCGACGCTCCCGCACCCGGGAGCGGCCGGGTCGGTACGGCGGTCCTGACCTGCACCACCGCGTTCGACGTCAGCCGCAACCACGCCTTCGAGGCCGCCCTGTGCCGGGCGGTGAACACCTGGACCGCGCAGCAGTTCCTCGACCACGAGCCCCGCGCCCGCGGCTCGGTCGCGGTGCCGCTCGGCGACCCGGCCGCGGCCGTCGCCGAGATCGAGCACTGGGCGGCCGACCCGCGCTTCGTACAGGTGCTGCTCCCGGTGCGCGGGCACGACCTGCGCTGGGGGCACCCGGTGTTCCGGCCGGTCCTCGCCGCGGCCGCCGCGGCCGGGCTGGTCGTCACCCTGCACGCCTGGGGCCGGGTCGGCAGCGCCCCGACCACGACCGGGTTCACCCACACCTACCTGCAGGACTACCTGTCCCACGGGCAGGTCGCCCAGTCCCAGCTGGTGTCACTGGTCGCCGAGGGCGCCCTCGGTGCGCTGCCGGGGCTGCGGGTGACCGTCGCCGAGTGCGGCTCGTCCTGGCTGCCGCCGCTGCTGTGGCGCCTGGACAAGGAGTGGCGCGGCATCCGCCGCGAGGTGCCGTGGGTGGACCGGATGCCGTCGGAGTACATCCGCGAGCAGGTCCGGTTCACCACCGCACCGGTCCACCTGCCGCGCGATCCCGGCGAGCTGCACGACGCCCTGGACGTCCTGGGCGCCGCCGGGCTCCTGCTCTACGCCGGTGACCACCCGCACCGCCACGGCGACGGGGTGGCCCGTCTCCTCGCCGCCCTCGACCCCGCCGCCCGGGCCGCGATCCGCCGCGGCAACGCCACCGCGTGGTACCGCAGCACGGACACCGTCGCCCCACCCGCGCCGTCCCTCGCGTCGACCCAGCACGCACCGGAGGTCCCCCGATGACCCGCACGACGACCCGGCTCGCCGCGGTCCTGCTCGCCGCCTGCCTCGCACTCGCCGGATGCGGCGCGGGCGGCGGTGAGGACGGCCGCGACCGGATCACCTTCCTCAACATCCTGCCGATGGAGTCGCTCGGCTACGCCGCCGAGATGATCGCCGACACCAAGGGCTTCTTCGCCGCCCACGGTCTCGACGTGACCTTCGAGGCCACCCAGGGCTCGGCGCCGGCCATCCAGACCCTGCTCGCCGGGTCCGCGGAGATCTCCCGGATCGGCGACATCGAGACGATGGTCGCCGCGGGCGAGCGCGGTGCACCGCTGGTCGCGATCGGCGGTGTGGTGCACAACGGGCCGCTGCGTCTGGTCTCCTCGCAGCGGGCGCCGGTCACCGACGCCGCGCAGCTGCGCGGCAAGCTGGTCGGGACGCCGTCGGAGGGCGGCACCAGCTCGATCACCCTCGACCTCGTCGCCGGGTCGGCCGGGATCGCCCCCGCCGAGCTGCGCCGCCAGGTCGTCGGGCTCAGCCCCGGCGTGTTCGACCTGGTGAACACCGGCCGCGTCGACGCGTTCATCGTCTCGCTCGACACCGCGATGCTGCTGCAGGCGACCCGGCCCGAGGCCGTCGTCTACGACCCCAACGACGCCATCTCCGCCGGGTCGCAGATCTACGCCACCTCGAAGGCCACCGCCACCGATCCGCAGGAGCAGGACAAACTGCGCCGCTACCTCGCGGCGATCGCCGACGCCACCGCGTTCATCACCGCCGACGAGGGAGGCGGCTTCGCCGAGACCATGCAGCTCATCGGCTCGAAGTACCAGGTCTCGGCGCTGGACCGGCCCGAGGTCGCCCGCGCCGCCCTCGCGTCCTATGTCGACGGCTACGCGGCGGGCCAGGGCCCGACCGGCATCGCCCCGCAGCGCTGGCAGGCCACCTACGACGAGGTGTCCTCGGTCGGTCAGGTCCCCGCCGGCCTGGACCCGGCGCAGTGGCTCGACGCCGGCCTCAACGGCACGGAGGGCACCCGATGAGCACCCCGACGACACGACGGTCCCCGGCAGCGGAGCAGGAGACGAGCATGACCCAGGAGACAGCGACCCAGGCGACGGCGACCCGTTCCGGGGCGCACGCGGCCCCGACCGGGGGCGCGGTCGGCCTGCGGGTGTCCGGTGTGGACAAGGTGTACCCGACCCGGCGGGGGGAGGTGCGCGCACTGTCCGGGATCGACCTGGACGTCGCCCGCGGCGAGTTCGTCTCGCTGGTCGGGCGCTCGGGCTGCGGCAAGACGACGTTGCTGCGGATCCTGTCCGGCCTGCTCGCCCCGTCCGCGGGGCTGGTCGAGGCGGGCGGACGGCCCGCGTGGGCCGCCGGCCGTCGTGACGACGCGGTCTTCGCCGAGTTCGGTCTGGTGTTCCAGGAGGCGAACCTGTTCCCGTGGTTCACGATCACCGACAACGTTGCGCTGCCGCTCAAGCTGCGGGGGGTGCCGCGTGCCGAGCGTCGCGCCCGGGCCGGCGAGCTGTGCGCCACCGTCGGGCTCGGCGGGTTCGAGGAGTCCTACCCGCGGGAGCTGTCCGGCGGTATGCGCCAGCGGGCCGCGATCGCCCGCGCCCTGGCCTGCGACCCGTCGGTGCTGCTGATGGACGAGCCGTTCGGCGCGCTGGACGCCCTGACCCGCGACCGGATGAACCTGGAGCTGCAGCAGATCCACGCGGTCTCCGGCGCCACCGTCGTGTTCGTGACCCACTCGATCCCCGAGGCGGTGTTCCTGGCCGACCGGGTCGTGCTGCTGACCCCGCGCCCGGGACGCATCCGGTCGATCACCACGATCGACCTGCCCCGGCCGCGGTCCGCCGCGACCGAGACGACACCGGAGTTCGGCGCGTTGGTCGCCGGGCTGCGCACCGAGCTGGACCGGGAGGACTGAACCGATGACCACGACCGAACGGCCCGCTCCGGCGACCGATCCCGCCACCCCCGTGACCGACCCAGGTGGCCCCGAGAAGGAGTCGCCCTGGCTGCGGCGCCTGCCGTGGATCTCCGGGCCGGTGCTCCTGCTGCTGCTCGTGGGGGCCTGGCAGTTCACCGTCTCGGTGGTCGGGGTCTCGGAGTTCATCCTGCCCGCGCCGGCCGCCGTCGTCGGCGCGCTGGGGGAGCTGCTGGCCGACCCGGCGATCTGGGGCCACATCGGCGTGACGCTGCTGGAGGTCCTCGTCGGGTTCGGCGCCGCGCTCGTCGCCGGTGTCTGCGTCGGCGCACTGCTCGGGCGGATCGAGTGGCTGCGCCGCGCGGTGCAGCCCGCCCTGGTCGCGCTGCAGGTGGTGCCCAAGGTGGCGTTCGTGCCGATCTTCGTGATCTGGTTCGGCTTCGGCCCCACCTCGAAGATCATCATGGCCGGGCTGCTCGCGTTCTTCCCGATCATGCTCAACGTGATGCTCGGGGTGCGCTCGGTCGAGCGTGGGCACCGCGACGTCATGACCGGGCTGGGCGCCTCGCGCTGGGCGACGTTCCGGAACCTGGAGCTGCCCGCGACCCTGCCGTACGTGTTCGCCGGCGCCGAGGTCGCGATCGTGTTCTCGGTGATCGGCGCGA
Organism: Pseudonocardia sp. SID8383; assembly: GCF_009864975.1. Lineage (NCBI taxonomy): Bacteria > Bacillati > Actinomycetota > Actinomycetes > Pseudonocardiales > Pseudonocardiaceae > Pseudonocardia > Pseudonocardia sp. SID8383. The sequence goes on along the minus strand of NZ_WWFY01001029.1, from coordinate 1,737 downwards.
TCGTCGGGGAGTACCTCGGCGGCAGCGCCGGGCTCGGCTACCTGGTGGTGTCGAGCCTCAACGCCCTCGACGCGCCACGCCTGTTCGCGGTGATCGTGCTGCTCGCGGTGCTGGGGTCACTGCTCTACCTGATGGTGACCACCGCGAAACGCCTGGTCATCCCGTGGCACGAGTCGGTGAACACCGGGGTCTGAGCCCCAGCGCCCGCACGCCGACGCCGCCGGGTTCACGCCCCGGCGGTGTCGCGGGCCCAGCCGGTCAGCACCGGCACGACGACGTCGAGTGCGCCCGGCTCGCGGGCCCATCCGACGTGCGGGCGTGCCGCGGGCACGTCGAGCCGGTGACGGGTCACCGTGGCCGCGCCGAACATGTCCAGCAGCGCGTCGACCGAGGCGGGCGGGGCGAGCCCGTCGCGCTCGAACCCGATCCCGAGGACCGGCAGGTGCACCGCGGCGATCGACGGGGTGTGGTCGACCCGCGGCGTGCCGAACGCGAGCCGCCCGGTGCGGGCCCACCGGCCCCAGTCGCGCATCTGCCCGCGGGCCTCCCGCCCGGCGAAGCCGACCCGATCGCCCGGGAAGTGCCCGATCAGCATCGCCGCGGCCACGACGGCCTGGGTCCGCAGCAGGTGCGCGGGCCCCCAGACCCGCCAGTCGACGCTGCCCGACCCGACGAGGGCGACACCGTCGACGCGGTCGGGATGCCGCGCGGCGTACGCGGTGGCGAGGTGCCCGCCGAGGCTGTGCCCGACGACGAACACCGGCGCGCCGGGCCGCTCGGAGTGCACCGCCTCGACGGCGGCGGCGAGGTCGCCGACGAGGTCGTCGTAGCCGAAGTCGTGGCGGCGCCCGGGCGGGGGAGCGGGCCGGGCCTGGTGCCCGCGCAGCTCGGTGACCGCGGCGGCGACGCCGGCGCCGGTCAGCGCCCTCAGCAGCGGGGTGTAGAACGACGCCCGCATCCCCATCGCGGGCACGACCAGCAGCACGGGTGCACCGGGGTCGGGCACCGGGTGCAGGGTCAGCTCCAGCGGTGCCGGGGCCGGGCGGTCCAGGACGGTGGTGAAGGGCACGCCGGTGATCCTCTCCCGGCCGCCCGCCGGGTCAGGCCGGGGCCCCCGCCAGGGCGCGCAGGCCGGCGTCGAACACGGCCATGGCCTCGTCCACCAGCTGGGTCAGCGACGGCGAGCGCGGGTCCGTGCCGTGGTCGCCCAGCCAGTGCTGCACCGCGACGCGCAGCCCGGTCACCGCGGCGGCCGCGGCCAGGGTCGGGTAGAGGTCGCGGGCCGGGTCGGACCCGGTCCGGGCGACGACGGCGTCGGCCAGCGCCCGCTCCTGGGCGGCGAACGCGGCCATCTGGTGCGCGACGATCGTCGGGTGCCCCCGCAGCGCCCGCAGCGCCTGCACCCGGTCGAGATAGCCGGGGTCGGTGACCACGGCGCGCAGCGCGTGCCGCAGCGACTCGGTGACCGGCTCGTCGTCGGGTCGGGCGGCGAACGCGGTCAGCAGGGTGTCCGCCGACGACGCGTTGCCCGCGACGACCGCCTCCTCCTTCGAGGTGAAGTAGTTGAAGAAGGTGCGGGGCGCGACGTCGGCGGCGTCGGCGATCTGCTCGACGGTCACCGCGTCCGGGCCGTGCGTGCTGCACAGCCGCAGCGCGGCGCCGGCGAGCGCGGCCCGGGTGGCGGCCTTCTTGCGCTCGCGACGCCCGGGCGCGGCCTGCTCAGCCACGGTCGGCCCC
>NZ_WWFY01001028.1:0-4003 GCF_009864975.1 Pseudonocardia sp. SID8383 | reverse complement strand
CGGGCTGCTCGCCGTCGCGACGGCGGCGGTGCTGGGGCGGCGGCGCGGCTGAGCCGGTCGGCCCGGCCGCGGTGCTGTGGCGCCCGGAGTCCGTTCACCGCGTGAACTGTCTCCGGCGACAGCGGGTCTGTTCGGGTGGCCCCGGCGGCCCACCGCCCGGGTCCCGGTGGGTCCGGCCGATCTCCACGCCTACCCGGTCGGTGAGGGTGGATCGTGGGAATTCGCTTACCAGGTAAGCGAGTTCGGAGAGAGCCGTCCCGGTGGGGGCGGCCCGGCGCGCGGCCGGCGGGGAACGGCCGGCGGGCCACCATGTCGGACGGGTGAATCCGCTGACCGGGTGAGCGAACTCGGCCGGGGCGAAGGGTCGCGGCATCCGGAGCCCTGCGCAACCGCGCCCCGGAGCCCGGCGCGGCGCACTCACGTGGCACCTCGGGACCGCGCAGGGCGGCGGCCCGCGACGGGTGTGGCGCGGTGCGGGATCAGCCCGAGCCCGGACCGGACCCGGCGGCGGCGTCGCGGGTGGTGCCGGGGGCGCTGTCGTCGGCACGGTCGGCGGGGACGGGCTCGTCGCCGAAGCCGTCTCGGCCGGAGAGCTGGTCCCGCAGGCTGCCCGCCTTCTCGCGCTTCCCGCTGCGCTGCAACAGTTCCAGTCGGATGAACAGCACCAGGGCGACCAGGGCGACGGCGCCGAAGGTCAGCCACTGCAGGGCGTAGGAAAAGTTGCTGAACGGCGCTCCGCCCCCGACCGGCTCGACCGGGATCGGGTCCAGCACGCCGGGCTGGCCGGCCTCCAGCACGACGACGCCCTCGACCGGCGTCAGGCCGGTGGCGGCGGCGACCGAGCGGGAGTCCGACACGTAGACCTGGCGGGTGCCGTTCTCGACCAGCGGCGGGCGGCCCTGCGGGTCGGTCTCGTCCAGGCGCAGCCTGCCCTCGACCGTCACCGGGCCGGCGGGCGCGGCGGCGTAGCCGGGCACGGCGCCCCGGTCCGCGGCCGGGACCGACCCCCGGTTCACCACGACGGTCCGGCCGTCGGTGAGCCGCAGCGGCGTCAGCACCTCGAAGGCGGGTGCGCCGTCGACGACCCGCAGGCGGACCAGGGTCTCCGCGGCACGGTCGAAGGTGCCGGCCAGGGTGACCCGGCGCCACTGGTCGTCCGCGCCGATCGCCGTGCCCGGCGGGACGAGCGTGTCGAACCCGACGGCGGGGGTCGCGTCGGCGGTGGCGATGGCCCGGCTCTGCGCGGAGCGCTCGGACTCCCGGTCGAACTGCCACGGCGCGAGCAGCGTGTAGCAGGCGACGGCGAAGGCCAGCACCGCGACGACGAACGCGATCCACCCGGGACGCAGCAGGAAACGCACGCGGCCCAGGGTAGCCGCGCCCGCGGACGGTCCCGCCGGGGCGATACTGCCCGCCGTGGTGGTTCAGGGAGCGGTCCTCGTGGCGGGGACGACGTCGGACGCGGGCAAGAGCGCCGTCGTCGCCGGTATCTGCCGGTGGCTGCACCGGCGCGGCGTCTCGGTGGCGCCGTTCAAGGCGCAGAACATGAGCAACAACTCGGTCGTCACCCCGGACGGCGGCGAGATCGGCCGCGCGCAGGCGATGCAGGCCTTCGCCAGCGGCATCGCCCCCTCGGTCGACCTGAACCCGGTGCTGCTCAAGCCCGGCGGGGACCGGACCTCGCAGGTCGTCGTGCGCGGCCGCGCCGACGGCCAGGTGTCGGCGCTGTCCTACCGGCACCGCACCGCGGCGCTGTCCGACGTCGTCGCCGACTCCCTGGCCCGGCTGCGCGCCCGCCACGACGTCGTGGTCTGCGAAGGAGCGGGCTCGCCCGCGGAGATCAACCTGCGGGCCACCGACCTCGCCAACATGGGCTTCGCCCGGCGCAACGACCTGCCGGTGCTGGTCGTCGGCGACATCGACCGCGGCGGGGTGCTCGCGCACCTGTTCGGCACCCTCGCCGTGCTCGACCCGGCCGACCAGGCGCTGATCGCCGGTTTCGTCATCAACAAGTTCCGCGGGGACCCCCGCCTGCTCGAACCCGGCCTCGACCGGCTGCGCGAGCTCACCGGGCGGCCGACGCTGGGCGTGCTGCCCTTCGCCGAGGGCCTCTGGCTCGACGCCGAGGACTCGCTCTCGGCCGTCGCCGACGGGGTGCTCGGGCGCCCGGCCCCACCGCGCGGCGGGCAGTGGCTGCGGGTCGCCGTCGTCCGGTTCCCGCGGATCTCCAACGCCACCGACGCCGAGGCGCTGGCCTGCGAACCGGGCGTCGCCGTGCGGTACGTGACCGAGCCGTCGCGGATCGCCGACACCGACGTCGTCGTGCTGCCCGGGACCAAGGCGACCGTGTCGGACCTGGCCTGGCTGCGGGCGTCCGGGATGGCCGACGCCGTGCGCGCGCACGCCGCGGCCGGGCGCCCGGTGCTGGGGATCTGCGGCGGGTACCAGATGCTCGGGCACACGGTCTCCGACCCGGACGGCGCCGAGGCCGCTCCCGGCACGACCGTCGCCGGGCTGGGGCTGCTGGACCTCGAGATCGCGTTCGACCCGGTCAAGCACCTCGCCACCCCCACCGCGACGGCGTGGGGCGAGGCCGTCACCGGCTACGAGATCCACCACGGCCGCGTCGTGCGCTCCGGCGACCCCGGCCTGATCGGGGACGAGGGCAGCGACCGCGGCAACGTCCTGGGCACGCACTGGCACGGCCTCGCCGAGAACGACGGCTTCCGGCGGCTGCTGCTCACCCGCCTCGCCGACGTGGCGGGACGGACCGGGTTCGTGGTGGCGCAGGACACGTCGTTCGCGGCCGAGCGCACCCGGCAGGTGGATCTGCTGGCCGACCTGGTCGAACACCACCTCGACACGTCCTCACTTGAACATGTGATCGGACACGGTGCGCCGCCGGACCTCCCGGTGCTGACCTCCGGTCTGGCAGCCTCACCCGCGTGAGCACGAGCACCGCCCCCGCCGCCGGACCTCCCCGTTTCCCGTTCTCCGCCGTCGTCGGCCACGACGACCTGCGGCTGGCGCTGCTGCTCAACGCCGTGCACCCGGGTGTCGGTGGTGTCCTGGTGCGCGGGGAGAAGGGCACCGCGAAGTCCACGGCGGTGCGCGCGCTGGCCGCGCTGCTGCCCTCGCACGCGGTCGTCGACGCCTGCCGGTTCGGCTGCGACCCCGCCGCGCCGGACCCGTCCTGCCCGGACGGCCCGCACCCGGCGGGCGCCGCGGGCGGGCGTCGCCCGGCCCGGCTGGTCGAGCTGCCCGTCGGCGCGACCGAGGACCGCCTGGTCGGCTCGCTCGACCTGGAGAAGGCGCTGTCCGAGGGCCGCCGCGCCTACCAGCCCGGCCTGCTCGCCGACGCCCACCGCGGGGTGCTCTACGTCGACGAGGTCAACCTCCTGCACGACCACCTCGTCGACCTGCTGCTCGACGCCGCCGCGATGGGCCGCGCGCACGTCGAGCGCGACGGCGTCTCCGTCTCGCACGCGGCCCGGTTCCTGCTGGTCGGCACGATGAACCCGGAGGAGGGCGAGCTGCGCCCGCAGCTGCTCGACCGGTTCGGTCTGACCGTGGAGGTGCGGGCCAGCCGCGACGTCGACACCCGGGTCGAGGTGACGCGGCGGCGCATGGCGTTCGAGGACGACCCGGCCGGGTTCGTCGCCCGCTTCGCCCCGGACGAGACCGCCACCGCGGCCCGGCTCCGCGCCGCGCAGGCCCACGTCTCCGCCGTCGCGGTGAGCGACCGGGAGCTGCGGCGGATCGCGTTCGTGTGCGCCCGGTTCGACGTCGACGGCATGCGTGCCGACCTGGTCATCACCCGGGCCGCGGCCGCGCACGCCGCCTGGGAGGGCCGCGACGCGGTGACCGCCGACGACGTGCGTGTCGCCGCCCGGCTCGCGCTGCCGCACCGCCGTCGTCGCGACCCGTTCGACGAGCCCGGCCTGGACCCGGCCGAGCTGGACCGCGCCCTCGCCGACGCCGAGGACCACCTGGGCCCCGAGGA
>NZ_WWFY01001027.1:0-4994 GCF_009864975.1 Pseudonocardia sp. SID8383 | reverse complement strand
CAGCGCGCCGACCCAGCCGGGCAGCGTCTCGCCGCGGGAGACCTGGTCGTCCTGGCGGAACGCCCGCGCCGGCGCGATCTGCGGGCCCGCCAGCGAGAACTGCGGCGGCATGCAGTCCAGCCGCCCCCACCGGTGCAGCGCGGCCGGGTCGTCCGGGGCGGCGAAGCCGAGCTCGTCGCGACGCTCCGCCAGCGCGTCGGCCACGACGTCCGGCGAGAGGACGTTGCCCGCACCCGACGGCGCCGCCACGCACGGCACCCCCAGGTGCTCGGCCACCAGGAACCCCGCGGTCTCGCCGCCGTCGCGCAGCACCAGGTCCGGCGTCCCGTGCGACTCCACCAGCCCGAGCAGCGCCCGGGCCGAGCCCGTCACCTGCGGACCGGCGAACAGGGTGGGCAGGAGCGCCGTCGTCACCTCGGTCGCGGTCAGCGTCGCCAGCGCGGCGGGACCACCGAGCCGGGCGACGGCCGGGCCGAGGTGCTCGGCGGAATCGGCCATCGTCGCGAACACCGGCTCGACGACGACCGGCGCACCGTCGAACACCCCCGCGACGTCGGGCGGGCACGCCACCACGACCCGGTGGCCCGCGTCGCCCAGCGCGCGGGCGAAGGGGAGCACGGCCCGGCCGTGCGAGGGGGAACCGGTGACACTGCAGAGGACGAGCACCCGATCATGATCGACCCGATCGTTGCGGTAAGCAAATGATCAGGTGCGGGTCCAGCGGCCCAGCACCATCAGCGTCCGGGTCCCGGTGACCGTGCCGTTGCGCCGCAGCCGGTCGATCACCTCCTGCAGGTGCGCGAGATCGCGGACCCGGACCTGCACCAGGGCGTCGAGGTCACCGGCCAGGGTGTAGACCGCCTGCACCTCCGGCTGGCGCGACGCCGAGTCGACGATCTCCGAGACGCTCGCGGTGCCGGCATAGCGGATCTCGCTGAACGCCTCGACCGGCCAGCCCAGTCTGGCGTGGTCGACCTGCACGGTGAACCCGGTGATCACCCCGGACTCACGCATCCGGTCGACCCGGCGCTTGGTCGCGGCGGTGGACAGCCCGACCCGCTCGGCCATGTCGGCGTAGGTGCGGCGTGCGTCCTCGTGCAGCAACCGCAGGATCGCGTGGTCCAGGTCGTCGACCTCGGGCTCGGGCACGGCACCTCCAGCGCAACGGATCCACGTTCTCGTGGATCGTCGACGGTATCTGTTGCGTATCCGCGGCGATCACCACCGCAGGCATTGTGTCGGGGCCGTCGTCGCGCTGTCCTGGTGCGGACGCGCCGCCCGACTCGCCGAGGAGCCGAGAATGACCGTGCTGGACGACAAGTACCTCGCCGCCCACGGTCGGGCCCCGATGAGCGGGATCCAGGCGCTGGTCCGCCTCGTGCTCGAGCAGGCCCGCCTCGACACCGCCCGCGGGTTCGACACCGCCTCGTTCGTCTCCGGCTACCAGGGCTCCCCGCTCGGCACCTTCGACGCCGAGCTCGGGCGCGCCCGTGCCCACCTCGACGCCGAGCGCGTGGTGTTTCGGCCCGGGCTCAACGAGGAGCTCGCCGCCACCGCCGTCGTGGGCACCCAGCTGCTCGACGCCGTCCCCGGCCGCCGCCACGAGGGCGTCGTCGGCTGGTGGTACGGCAAGAACCCCGGCCTCGACCGGGCCGCCGACGCGATCCGGCACGGCAGCCTGGCCGGCACCGCCCGGCTCGGCGGCGCCGTCGCCATCATCGGGGACGACCCGTCCTGCAAGTCCTCCACCGTGCCCAGCTCCTGCGAGCCGATGGCGCAGTCACTGGCGATGCCGCTGCTCGCGCCCGGCTCGGTGTCCGAGGTGATCGAGTTCGGGCTGCACGCCGTGGCGCTGTCCCGGGCCACCGGCCTCTGGACCGGCCTGAAGATCATCGCCGACGTCGCCGACGCGTCCTGCACCGTCGACCTCGGCGCGCTGCGCCCGGAACTGGTCGGCGTCCCCGCCCCGCCCGCCACCGACCGCGCGCAGTCCGGCCCGCTCGTCGGGCCCGCCGCCGTCGAGGCCGAGCACGACCAGCTGACCCGCAGGCTCGACCTGGCCCGCCAGTACGCCCGCGAGACCGGGCTCAACCGCGTCACCTTCACCTCCCGCGACCCGCACCTCGCCGTGCTCGCCTCGGGGACCGGCTACGCCACCGTGCTGCGGGCGTGCGAGGACCTGGGCCTGGGCGAGGCCGAGCTCGACGCGCTCGGCGTACGCCTGATCCGCCTCGCCATGCCGTTCCCGGTCGACGCCGACGCGCTCGCCGGGCTCGTCGCGGGCTGCGCGGAGGTGCTCGTCGTCGAGGACAAGGTGCCGTTCCTGGAGGGCCACCTGCGCGACGCGCTCTACGGGCGCGACCACCGGCCCACGGTCACCGGCCGTCGCGACGAGCGCGGCCGTCCGCTGCTGTCCGCCCGCGGCCAGCTCGGCGCCGAGGACGTCGCCCGTGCCCTCGCCGCCCGGCTCACCGCCGCCGGGCGGATCCTCCCCGCCGCGGCGACCGCGCACCTGGAGCGCCTCGCACCGCCCAGGCCGTCGCGGATCGGGCTGGACCTGCTCGGGAACCGGACGCCGTACTTCTGCTCCGGCTGCCCGCACAACACCTCCACCCGCACCGGCGACGACACGCTCGTCGGGGTCGGGATCGGCTGCCACGCGATGATCGCCCTCGACGGCGAGCACCGCGGCCACCAGATCGGGCTGACCCAGATGGGCGGCGAAGGGGCCCAGTGGATCGGCCTGGCCCCGTTCACCGACGACCGCACCCTCGTCCAGAACCTCGGCGACGGCACCTTCCACCACTCCGGCTCGCTCGCGATCCGCGCCGCCGTCGCCGCCGGGGTCACCATGACCTACAAGCTGCTCTACAACGACGCCGTCGCCATGACCGGCGGGCAGCGCGCCGAGGGCCGGATGAACGTCCCCGACATTACGCGCTCGCTCGCCCTCGAGGGCGTGCGCCGGATCGTCGTCACCACCGACAGCCCGCGGGACTACCGCGGCATCGCCCTCGACCCGATCGCGAGCGTGCGTCACCGCGACGAGCTCTCCGCGGTCGAGGAGGAGCTGAAGGCCCTCGACGGCGTCACCGTCCTGATCCACGACGACCGCTGCGCCGCCGAGGAGCGCCGCCTGCGCAAGCGCGGGAAGCTGCCGGCCCCGGCCGAGAAGGTGCTGATCAACGAGCGGGTCTGCGAGGGCTGCGGTGACTGCGGCGAGGCGTCCACCTGCCTGTCGGTACTGCCGGTGGAGACCGAGTTCGGTCGCAGGACCGCCATCCACCAGGCGTCCTGCAACACCGACTACTCCTGCCTCAAGGGCGACTGCCCGTCGTTCCTCACCGTGGTGCCCGGCACCCGGCCCCGCCGGGAGATTCCGGCGCTGCCGGTCACGCTCGTCGACCCCGAGCCGCGGGTCGACCCGGACGCGACCCTGATCCGCATGCCCGGCATCGGCGGCACCGGCGTCGTCACCGCCTCGGCGATCCTGCAGATGGCCGCCCACCTCGACGGGCTCTTCGCCGCCGGGCTGGAGCAGGTCGGGCTCGCGCAGAAGGGCGGCCCGGTCGTCTCCGACGTCCGGATCTCCAAGCAGCCCCACCACGGGATCCTGCGCGCCTCCCGCGGCACCGCGGACGTGCTGATCGGCATGGACCTCGTCGGCGCCGCCTCCGACGCGACACTCGCGGTCGCCCGGCCCGGACACACCGTCGCCGTCGTCAACACCTCGCTCGTGCCGACCGCGGCCATGGTCACCGGCCGGGTCGTGCTGCCCGGCTCCACCGACGACGCCGTCGAGCGGATCGGCGCGGTCACCCGGGACCTGCTCGCCGTCGACGCCCAGACGCTGTCCGAGGCGCTGTTCGACGACCACCTCCCGACCAACATGCTGCTGCTCGGTGCCGCCTACCAGCACGGGGTGCTCCCGGTGTCGGCCGACGCGCTGGAGGAGGCGATCCGGGTCAACGGCGCGGCCGTGGAGACCACGCTGACGGCGTTCCGCTGGGGCCGGGCCGCCGCGATCGACGCCGCCGCCGTGCGCAGCGCGCTCGTCACGCCGCAGCCGGCCCCGGTCGCCGTCGACGAGGCGTCCGCGGCGCTGGCCCGCTCGGTCGCCGCGGGCACCGGGTTCGCCGACCTGCTCGCCACCCGGATCGCCGACCTCACCGGCTACCAGGACGCCGCCTACGCCCACCGCTACGCCGAGGAGGTCCGCCGGGTCGCGGCCATCGCCGCCGCCCGGGCCGGGGACACGGCCGGGGAGCGCGTCGGCGCCGCCTACGCCCGCGGCCTGCACCGGCTCATGGCCTACAAGGACGAGTACGAGGTCGCCCGGCTGCACCTGGACCCGGTGGAGACCGCCCGCCGCGACGCCGCGTTCGGGCCCGACGCCCGGGTGTCGGTGATGCTGCACCCGCCGGTGCTGCGCGCGCTGGGGATGAACCGCAAGATCGCCCTCGACGGACGGCTGGCCGCACCCGCGTTCCGGGCACTGCGCGCGGCCCGGAGGCTGCGTGGCACCCCGCTGGACGTGTTCGGCCGGGCCGGGGTCCGCCGCGTGGAGCGTGAGCTGGTGGGGGAGTACCAGACGCTGGTCCGCGCGGCGCTCGACCACCTGGCGCCCGACACCGTCGAGGCGGTGGTCGAGGTCGCCGGGACCGCGGAGCTGGTGCGCGGCTACGAGGACGTCAAGCTGGGCAATGTCGAGCGGTTCCGCGAGCAGGCCCGGGCCGCGCTCGATGCCCTGACCGGCTGACTCTCAGCGACTCGCGCGGGCAGGTCTCAGGTGCCCCTCAGCGTTGCGACGCACAATCGTCGCCGTGGGGGAGCGCGCGACGGCACGGCAGTGGTTCGACCGGATCCCGGGGGCGGCCCGCCTCCGGCGTCACGCCCGGGGTGGGCACGGGAGTACCTGGGAGCGGGGCCGTCGCCGGGGCGGGGCGTCCGCGGCCGCGGGACGGCCGTGGCGCGCCCGGGTCGACGGCCGGACC
>NZ_WWFY01001026.1:0-5128 GCF_009864975.1 Pseudonocardia sp. SID8383 | reverse complement strand
TGCGGGCGGCACTGGGCGGCCGGTCCGGTGCGCACCGCGGCGCAGCGCGCCCGCGCGAGCGCCGCGGCCCGTGACCGCTCCCGTGGCCACCAGGTCTCGGCCTACATGACGTCGACGGTCACCAGCTCCTGACCGCGCGGGGCGGCACGGGATGATGTCCCGGTGACGACCACCGGGACCCCGCCGCTGCCGAAGGCCGAGCTGCACCTGCACATCGAGGGCACGCTCGAACCCGAGACCGTGTTCGAGCTGGCCCGGCAGCACGACGTCGCGCTGCCGTACGCCTCGGTGGAGGAGCTGCGGGCGGCCTACGACTTCACCGACCTGCAGTCCTTCCTGGACGTGTACTACGCCAACATGGCCGTCCTGCGGACCCGCGACGACTTCGCCGCGCTCGCGTCGGCGTACCTGCGGACCTGCCCGGAGCAGGGGGTCCGGCACGTCGAGATGTTCTTCGACCCTCAGGCGCACACCGCCCGCGGCGTCGCGATCGGCGACGTGATCGGCGGGCTCACCGACGCGATCGAGCACCACGCCGACGACGTCTCCGCCGGGCTGATCCTCTGTTTCCTGCGCGACCGGTCGGCCGCCGAGGCGGAGGGGACCCTGCGGGCGGCGGAGCCGTACCTGGACCGGATCGTCGGGGTCGGGCTCGACTCGGCCGAGGTCGGGCACCCGCCGTCGAAGTTCACCTCGGTGTTCGAGCGGGCCCGCGGGCTGGGTCTCAAGCCGGTCGCGCACGCGGGAGAGGAGGGCCCGGCGGGCTACGTGACCGAGGCCCTCGACGAGCTGGGCGTGCTGCGCGTCGACCACGGCATCCGCGCGATCGAGGACGACGCCCTCGTCGCCCGCCTGGTCCGTGACCGCACCCCGCTGACGGTCTGCCCGCTGTCCAACGTCCGGCTCGCCTGCGTCCCCGGCATCGGGCTGCACCCGCTGCCGGAGATGCTCGCGGCGGGGCTGAACGTGTCGGTGCACTCCGACGACCCCGCCTACTTCGGCGGCTACGCCGACGCGAACTACGCCGCGGTCCGCGAGGGCCTCGGCTTCACCGACGACCAGCTCCGCACGCTGGCCGCCAACTCGATCACCTCGTCGTTCCTCGACGACGAGGCCGTGCAGCGCCTGCTCGGCGAGGTCGCCGACTGGGGGGCCGCGACCCGCGGGTGAGTCAGGCCGTCGCGGCGAGCCGGACCGGGCGCAACGGGTGCAGCGGGTGCCCGGCACCGGTCCGTCCCCGCTCGACGTCGAACGGCGACAGCCGGAACCGGCGGGTCCGCAGCTGGTACTCCGCGGTGTTGGCCGGCCACATGACGACGTTGACGCCCTCGTCGTTCTGGTAGTAGCTCGCGCAGCCGCCGGTCTCGTACACGGTGCGCGCCGAGCGGCGCCGGATCCGCCGCGTCCAGCGCTCCTCGACGGCGGGCTTCACGTCGAGCGCGCGGATGCCCTCGGCCGCCATCCGGCACACGGCGTCGGCGACGTAGCGGGCCTGGGCCTCGGAGAACAGCAGCGTCGAGCTGGCCCCGCTGGTCGCGTTCGGACCCTGCATGAGGAACAGGTTCGGGAAGCCGGGGTAGCTCATCCCCAGGTAGGCGCGCGGGTAGGCGCCCCAGTGGTCGTGCAGGGACCTGCCGTGGGCGTCGTGGATGCGGCGCGCGATCGGGGCCGTCGCGCCGACCTCGAACCCGGTGGTCAGCACGATCGCGTCGACCTCTGCGCGGCTTCCGTCGCCGGAGACGACGGTCCGCCCCTCGACCCGGGCGAGCCCACCGGTGTGCAGCGTCGTGTTCGGCGCGCTCATCGCGGGCAGATAGTCGTTCGAGACCAGCGGCCGCTTGCAGGCGTAGTCGAAGTCGGGGGTCAGCCGCGCGCGCAGCTGCGGATCGGGCGTCTGGGCGGCGAGATGCCTGCGGCCGACCCGGGTGAGTGTCTCGCGCAGCAGCCGCGAGCGACGGGTCGCGGCGAGCAGCTCGGCGCCGACGTAGATGACGTCGAACTGCATCCGGCACAGCAGCGGGTTCGCCGCCAGCGCGCGACGGGTGCGCTCGCCGACGGGCCGCTCGGGCTTGGGCAGGATCCAGGCCGGGGTGCGCTGCAGGACGTGCAGCTCGGTGACGCGCGGCTGCAGCTCGGGGACGAGCTGGATCGCCGTCGCCCCCGTCCCGACGACGGCGACGCGCCGGTCGGCGAGCTCGGCGTCGTGGTCCCAGCGGGCGGAGTGGAACACCGGGCCGGGGAAGTCCGCGAGGCCCTCGACGTCGGGCAGCTTCGGGTCGGCGACCAGCCCGGCCGCGCTGACCAGGACGTCCGCGGTGAACTCACCGGACGGTGTCGCGATCCGCCAGCGGGCGTCCGCGGGGTCCCAGCGGGCGGAGAGCACGTCGGCGTCGAAGCGGACGTGGTCGAGCAGGCCGGTCGAGTGGGCCAGGCGCCGGGCGTAGTCCTGCACCTCGTGGCCGGGCGCGTAGAGGTCGCTCCAGTCCGGGTTGGTCATGGCCCGCAGCTGGTACAGCGGCGACGGCGTGTCGACGCCGACACCGGGGTAGGTGTTGTCGCGCCACACCCCGCCGACGTCGTCCGCCCGCTCCAGCAGGACGAAGTCGTGCACACCCCGCCGCAGCAGGGCCAGGCCCACGGCGAGTCCGGTGAACCCCGCCCCCACGACGGCGACCCTCGAATGACGGGGCGACGGGCCGCTCGGCACGTCGGCGGCGCCGGGGGAAGCGGGATCGACCGGCCGCTGGATCGGCAGCGCCTCGGACGTCATGGTCTCGACGGTAAAGGCTTCATGGTGCACCGGCACGCGAGAGCGGCCCGTCTCACGAGGTCGTCGCACACCCCTGTCGCACGGGTCACACCCGACCCGTCGGTAACCGTCGCGCCTGCGCCGGTCGGGTGCGGACGCACTACGATCCCCGAGTGCCCTCCGTCATGATCACGGGCGCGTCGTCGGGGATCGGGGCCGCGTTCGCCGATCGGCTCGCCGCCGACGGCCGCGACCTCGTGCTCGTGGCGCGCGACGCCGACCGCCTCCAGACCGCCGCGCAGCGCTACCGCGACCTCGGCGTCGCCGTCGAGGTGCTGCCCGCCGACCTGTCGGACCCGGACCAGCGGGCCCGGGTCGTGCGCCGCCTCGCCGACCCCGACCTCGCGCCGGTCGACCTGCTCGTCAACAACGCCGGGCTCGCGCTGGGCGCCTCCTTCCTCGAGAACGACGCCGCCGACCTGGCCCGCCAGCTGCAGGTGAACGTGGCCGCCGTGCTGGAGCTGACCCGGGCCGCGCTGCCCGGGATGGTCGACCGCGGCACCGGCGCGGTGCTGAACGTCGCGAGCGTCGCGGGCTTCCTGGCCGGGCGCGGCTCCACCTACCCGGCCGACAAGGCGTGGGTCATCTCCTTCACCGAGGGCGTCGCGGCGTCGCTGCAGGGCACCGGGGTGCGCGCGATGGTGCTGTGCCCCGGCTACGTGCGCACCGAGTTCCACGAGCGGGCCGGCATCGACGTCGGCGCCCGCCGCGGCCCGCTGTGGCTGGAGGCCTCCCAGGTCGTCGACGAGGCACTCGCCGACCTCGACCGGGGCCGGGTCGTCTCCGTGCCCTCCAGGCAGTACAAGGCGATCGTGGGGGTGACCGGGGTGCTGCCCCGGAGCCTGCTGCGACGCATCACGGCGACGTTCGACAGGGATCGCACATGAGCTCCGCACACACCGACCGCTCCCGCCTCGCCGCGCTGGTCCGGGAGATCGCCGTCGTCCACGAGCGGGTCACGCTCTCCTCCGGCGCGGAGGCCGACTACTACATCGACCTGCGCCGCGTCACGCTGCACCACGAGGCGTCCCCGCTGATCGGGCGGCTGCTGCGCGAGCTCACCACGGACTGGACCTACCGATCGGTCGGCGGGCTGACGCTCGGCGCGGACCCGGTCGCGACGGCGGTGCTGCACGCGGCGGCGGCCGAGCCGGACACCGACCCGGTCGACGCCTTCGTCGTCCGCAAGGAGACCAAGAAGCACGGCATGCAGCGGCTCATCGAGGGCCCGGACATCACCGGCCGCCCGGTGCTGGTCGTCGAGGACACCTCCACCACCGGCGGCTCGGTCCTGACCGCGGTCCGGTCGGTACTCCAGGCCGGCGCCGACGTGGTCGGGGTGTGCACCGTCGTCGACCGCGACACCGGCGCCCGGCAGGCCGTCGAGGCCGAGGGCGTGCCGTACCGCGCGCTGCTGGGGCTGGCGGACCTGCAGCTGGGATGAGCGAGCCCGGGCCCAGCGAGTGGTCGGTCCCCGGCCAGGTCGGGGTCGGCCCGTGGGCCGGGCCGTGGCCGCAGGGCGACCAGTGGGACCCGGAGCTGCTGGAGCACGGTGACCGGCGCAACGTCGTCGACCGCTACCGCTACTGGCGCCGCGAAGCCGTCGCGGCGGACCTGGCAGGCCGGGCGCACCCGTTCCACGTGGCGATCGAGAACCTCGGGCACGACCACAACATCGGCACGGTGGTGCGCACGGCGAACGCCTTCGGGGTCGCCGGCGTGCACATCGTCGGGCGACGCCGGTGGAACCGCCGCGGCGCGATGGTCACCGACCGCTACCTGCGGCTGCACCACCACGCCGACTCGCACGGTCTCGTCGCGTTCGCCCGGGAGCACGGCCTGGCCGTGGTCGCGGTGGACAACGTCGCGGGCGCGGTCCGGCTGGAGGCCACGTCGCTGCCGCGGGACTGCGTGCTCGTGTTCGGCGCCGAGGGCCCCGGGCTGTCACCGGAGCTGCGCGACGCCGCGGACCTGGTCGTGTCGATCGCCCAGTTCGGCTCGACGCGCTCGGTCAACGCCGGGGTGGCCTCGGGGATCGTGATGCACGCATGGATCCGCGAGCACGCGGACCTGTCCGACGCCTGGTGATCAGCACGTTTCCGCCCCGGGCAGGGCGGAAACGTGCTGATCGATGCTCAGTTGCCGTGCCGGGGCGGCATGGTGGGGCGACCGGTGGTGTGGCGGTACGGCGGCTCCGTGCCGTCCTGCGGGCGGGGGCCGGGGCCGTGCGGCGGCACCGCGCCACCGTGCCGTGGTGCGGTCCCGCCGTGCTGCGGGGCACGACCGGGCTGGGCGAACGTCGTCTGCCCGTCCCGGGGG
>NZ_WWFY01001025.1:0-5838 GCF_009864975.1 Pseudonocardia sp. SID8383 | reverse complement strand
CCCGCGCGCCGGGCCCGGATCCGTACGCTGGTCGGCGTGATCACCCGCCCCCGACCGCGCCCCCGCCGGTCCGCCGGCGTGCTGGCCGGGACCCTGGCCGCGGCCGCCCTCGTCCTCGCCGGGTGCGGCGGCGAGGCCCCGACGGTGACGTTCGACGTCGGCGGCACCTCGCTGACCGCCGCGCCCACCCAGTTCTGCGACACCAGCCTGCAGAACTGCCAGGACGCCCCGAACGCCCGGGTGACCGCGCAGGTCCCGCCCGGGACGGAGGTCCGCATCACGGTGCCCGAGGAGGTCTCCTCCGCGCCCTGGCAGGTCGCCTACGCGTTCACCCGAGGCACCGACCCGACCCCGGTCCAGCAGCGCAGCGCGATCGCCGCGCCGGACACCCGCACCGACTTCACGCTGTCCCTGCCCGAGCCGGGCGACCGGCTCGTGACCGCGCAGGTGCAGGTGTTCGGGGCGCCGCCGTCGATCGACCCGGCGAGCACCGACATCCAGTTCCCGGTCCGGGCGACCTGGGTGCTGGTCGGCGAGCAGGGCTGAGCGGGCGCGACCCGGGATCTCAGCGGCCCGCGCCGAGCAGCCGGGCCAGCGCGGCGTCGGAGTCGGCCTGCGCGTGGCGGTCGTGGGTCGAGGAGAACACCAGCAGCTCGTCGGCGCCGGTGCGGGCCACGAGGTCGTCGAGCCGCTCGGCGACGGTGTCGGGGTCGCCGGCGATCGCGTTCGCCAGCGCCCGGTCCACGGTCTCGCGCTGGCGCCGGGTCGTCACGCGGTGCGGGTCCGGCGGCTCCAGCGGCGGGAACTCCCCGGTGGTGCGGGCCGCGGCGTGCGCCCACGCCTCGGACAGCGCCAGCTGCGGGTCCCCGACGAGCACGTCGGCGGACACCACCAGGTGCGCCGCGTCCCCGGCCCGCTCGCGGTAGTCCGCCAGCGCCGCCGGGTCGTCGAGTACCGGGCCGCCGACGACGGCCGGCAGCCCCAGGTCCCCGGCCAGCCGCAGTCCCGCGCCGGTGGCGAGCAGGAACAGGGGGACGGCGTGCTCCAGCCGCGGCCGGGCCGTCACCGGGCCGCTGCCGTCGAGGAAGGAGCGGAGCTCGTCGAGGGCGGCACGGAACTGCGCGTCGTCGGCCCCGCCGGCGCGCAGGGCGCGGCGGACCGGCTCGGTGAACCCGGGCGAGCGGCCGATACCCAGGTCGATCCGCCCGGGGTGCAGCGCCTCCAGCAGCGCCACCTGCTCCGCGACGACGAGCGGCTGGTGGTTGGGCAACATGATCCCGCCCGAACCGACCCGGATCCGCGAGGTCGCCGCGCCCACCGCGGCCATCAGGACCGGCGGGCTGCCCGACGCGATCCCGGGCACGGCGTGGTGCTCGGCCACCCAGAACCGGTGGTAGCCGAGCTGCTCGGCGCGGACGGCCCGCGCCACCGTGCCACGGACCGCGGCGGCGTCGGGCTCCCCGGCCCGCGTCCGCGAGCGGTCCAACATCGACAGGCGCACACCCGTGCCAACACCGCCCGAACCCGCCACCATTCCGGCGCTCGTGCGGCACCCCGCGACACCCCGCGGCGCCCCACGCACGCGTCGCCACGCACCGTGCCGGGTCGCCACGTACGCCCGCGGGGGCGGCGGGACGGCGGGTCAGCCGTCCAGGTCGCGGGCGACGGCCCGCACGACCTCGGCGGCCAGCTTGCAGGTCTTGCGGTCCGGGTAGCGCCCGTGCCGCAACGCCGGCTGGATCTTGTTCTCCAGCAGACCCATCATGTCCTCGATCAGACCGTGCAGCTCCTCGGCGGGGCGGCGCGCGTTCTCCACCGCGGACGCCTGCTTCTCGACGATGCGCACGGAGAGCGCCTGCGGCCCGCGACGGCCCTCGGCCATCCCGAACTCGACCCGCTGGCCGGACTTGAGCGCCTCCACGCCGGACGGCAGCGCCGCCTTGCGCACGTAGACGTCCTCACCGCCGTCCTGGGAGAGGAAGCCGAAGCCCTTCTCCGCGTCGTACCACTTCACCCTGCCGGTGGGCACCGTCGTCCTCGATTCCTGCTTGCTGTGTTGCTGCGTGCACGACAAACGCGCCCGGGCTCGCCGGACGCGCCGTCACCGATGGTACGCCTGGGACCCGTCCGGGGGTCAGGCGTTTCGGACGTTCGCCGCACCCTCCAGGTCCAGCAGCCCGACCGACTTCTCCCGCATCTCGACCTTGCGGACCTTGCCGGTGACCGTCATCGGGAACTCGTCGACGACGAGCACGTAGCGCGGGATCTTGTAGTGCGCCAGCTTCCCGGTGGCGAACTCGCGCAGCGTGTCGGCGGTCAGGGGCGCGGCGCCCTCGCGCAGCACCACCCAGGCGCAGAGCTCCTCGCCGTAGCGCTCGTCGGGGACACCGATGACCTGGGCGTCGACGACGTCGGGGTGGGTGTAGAGGAACTCCTCGATCTCGCGCGGGTACACGTTCTCGCCGCCGCGGATGACCATGTCCTTGATCCGGCCGGTGATGTTGAGGTAGCCCTCGTCGTCCATCACGGCGAGGTCGCCGGTGTGCATCCAGCGGGCGCGGTCGATGACCTCGGCGGTCTTCTCCGGCTGCTCCCAGTAGCCCAGCATCACCGAGTAGCCGCGGGTGCACAGCTCGCCCGGCTCGCCGCGCGGCAGCGTCCGGCCGGTCTCCGGGTCGACGACCTTGACCTCCAGGTGCGGGTGCACCCGCCCGACCGTGGACACCCGGCGCTCGACGGAGTCGTCGGCGCGGGTCTGGGTGGACACCGGGCTGGTCTCGGTCATGCCGTAGGCGATGGTCACCTCGATCATGCCCATCCGGTCGACGACCTGCTTCATCACCTCGACCGGGCACGGCGAGCCGGCCATGATCCCGGTGCGCAGGCTGGACAGGTCGTAGTCGCCGAAGCCGGGGTCGTTGAGCTCGGCGATGAACATCGTCGGCACCCCGTAGAGCGAGGTGCAGCGCTCCTGCTGCACGGCGTGCAGGGTCGCCTTCGGGTCGAAGCCCTGCGCCGGGATGACCATCGTCGCGCCGCTGGTGGAGCAGGCGAGGTTGCCCATGACCATGCCGAAGCAGTGGTAGAAGGGCACCGGGATGCAGACCCGGTCGGCCTCGGTGTACCCGCAGGTCCGGCCGACGTAGTAGCCGTTGTTGAGGATGTTGTGGTGCGACAGCGTCGCGCCCTTCGGGAACCCGGTCGTCCCGGACGTGTACTGGATGTTGATCGGGTCGTCGGCCGTCAGCGACGCCTGCACCTGCGCCAGCTCGTCGCGGCGGGAGGCGTCGCCCGCGGCCAGCGCGTCCCACCCGGGGGAACCGGTGATCACGACGCGCTGCAGGTCGGGGCAGTTCGCCCGGACCTCGGCGATCATCTTCTCGTAGTCGGAGGTCTTGAACGACGACGCCGACACCAGCGTCGAGATCCCGGCCTGCTTGAGCACGAACTCCAGCTCGTGGGTCCGGTAGGACGGGTTGATGTTGACCAGGACGACGCCGATCTTGGCCGTCGCGAACTGGGTCAGCGTCCACTCCGCGGTGTTCGGCGACCAGATACCGACCCGGTCCCCCACGGTGAGACCGGCGGCGAGCAGCCCGGTGGCCAGGTCGTCGACGGCCTTCTGCAGCTCGCGGTAGGTCCAGCGGCGTCCGGTCTGCACCTCGACGAGCGCGTCGTTGTCGGGGACGCGGGCGACGGTGCGGTCGAGGTCGTCACCGATGGTGTCGCCGAGCAACGGCGTGTCCGAGGTCCCGGACGCGTAGGACGGGACGGCGGGGGTTGCGGCGGCTGAGGTCACGACGTCGTACTCCTCGGGCGGTTCGGTGCGGGTCGTCACATCCTCGCCCCCGGACGACGCGGTTGCCAACACCCGTCGGTCAGGACGAGGACAGGCGCCGCCGCCCCGAGTCGGCGACCTTCGCCGCCCCGCGCCGCGCCCCGTGGGCCGCGCGGCGCAACGGCCGCGGCGACGGCTCGGGCCACGGACCGACCGGCACCAGCACCCGTTCGGCCGGGGCGAACCCGGCGGGGTAGCCGGGCACCCGCCAGGTCCCGGCCGGTGCGTCCGGTGGCAGCCATTCCGGGCGCCACATGCCCAGCGCGAGGTCCAGATCGGCCAGCCGGGGCGCGAGCTCGTCGGTCAGCTCGGTGCGCAGGTGCTCGGCCCACAGCCGTACCCGCAGGTCGCGCACCTGGTCGCCGGTGGTGACGAACGCCGTCGAGAGCTCGGTGTCGGTGCCGCGCATCGAGCGGGAGAAGAAGTTGGCCGACCCGATGGAGGCGAAGACGTCGTCGACCAGCGCCAGCTTGGTGTGGACGGTGAGGTCCTCGATCCGGTGCATGATCACGTTGCCGCGGTCGGCCGGGTCGAGCTGGTCGATGACACCACGCTGCACGTCACCGGTGACGCGACGGCGGAATTTGTTCACCCCGGCGTCGACCGGGTCCTTGCGCCCCGAGCACACGAGCACGACCTTCACCCCGCGGGCGGCGGCGTCGCGCAGCAGCCCGTAGAGCCGGAACGCCCGGCGGCCGCCCGGGACCTCGAAGAAGTACTGGTCCTCCAGGTAGACGTAGCGGCGCGCACCGCGGATCGCGGTGGACAGCGTGTGGAAGACCTCCTGGGTGCCGTTGCGGGGCAGCACCGTCCAGTGCCGCCGGTAGAGCATCCCGAAGTGGTCGATCTTCCACGGCCGCAGCGAGCGCAGCACCTGCACCGCGGTCCCCGGGGCGGACCGCGGCGGGGCGGGCGGCGACGGCGGCAGGTCGCGCCGGAACGGCTCGGGGTTCATCGGCTCCCAGTCGGTGGGGGTGACCATGAACCGGCGCGGCGGCAGCGTCGCGGCCTCGGTCCACCGGCCCCGGTACACCTCCCACACCCGGGCCGCGCCCGGCCCGTGCAGCGCGGCGGCGCCGTCGTGCCAGCCCCAGCGCTCCTCGCCGATCGAGAGCCGGTCGTGCGGCTCGGCGTCGAACCGGTTGGCCGACAGGTCCAGCCCGCCGACGAACGCGGTCAGCTCCCCGCCGACGTGGGCGAGCACCACCTTCTGGTGGTGGCAGCCGATGCCCGAGCCGGACCAGTCCAGCAGCACCCGCCCGGCGAGCTGCGGGCGGCGGCGCAGCTCCAGCGCGGCGAACGCGTTGGCCCGGAACGGGCCGATCGCCACGCCGGGCACCGATCCGGAGAACAGCGCCGCGGTGAGCAGCACCCGCACGTCCACGCCGGCGTCGACCAGACGGGCGAAACGGTCGGCGAGGGCCTCGTAGCCGTCCTCGTCCGGGTCGAGACCGTTCAGATCCATGTCCGGTTCCAGGTTCAGGCCGGTGACCAGCACCGTGTCCCCCGGCCCGGCCCGGTCGAACAGCGCGCGCAGCCGGGCGAAGTAGTCGACGCCGTCGACGATCGGCTCCCACCCGGTGTCCTCGACGAACGTGGGGCAGTCCGGGGTGGCGGGGGCCAGGTAGCGACGGGTCAGCGACGCCAGGTCGGCGGGCGGGGAGCCGGGCATGCCCGGACGCTATCCGGCGCGCCGGGGGTCGCGCCTACTCTGCGGGCATGGCACGTCCGGGAACGGTGGACCGGGTCTCCGCGGCCGTCGCGGCGGCGGGCGCGGTGGTGGTCGGCGGCTGGTTCGTCGTGACCGGGGTGCAGATCGAGATGGTGGGGGCGCCGGGCCGGGGACCACTGGACCGTGCGTTCCCGTTCCTGCTGGCCGCGACCGCGGTCGCGGTGTTCGGGCTGATGGCGTGGCGCTCGTGGCGGGCGGCGGACCGCGCGGACGCGGCCGCACCCCCGGTCTCGGCGCCGGTGGTGCTGCCGACGCCGCTGCCCGGGGC
>NZ_WWFY01001024.1:0-6271 GCF_009864975.1 Pseudonocardia sp. SID8383 | reverse complement strand
GACGCGCTCACCGCCGCGACCCGCACCGACGTGCTCGGCCACGGCTCGCCCGTGGGCGCGGTCCGCGCCCTGCTCTGAGCGGTCCGGTCAGCCGCCGCCGTTCGCGCGCGTGTGGTCCGCGGCCCGCCCGAGGCGGGCGGCGACCGCGTCGAGGTGCTCCACCAGCTCGACCGGCTCGACCACCTCGAAGTCGACGCCGAAGAAGCACAGCCACACCGCCAGCGACTCCAGGGTCCAGGCCCCGGCCGCGAGCTCGCAGCGGTCCCCGCCGAGGTCGGTCACGATCCCCGACGCCGGGGTGACGTGCTCGGCGATCTGCTCCGCCGGGGCGTGGAAAACGATCCGCGCCCGGTGCGGGTAGGCACCCGAGGAGATGCCGCGCTGGGCGAACGCGGCGAGCCCGCCCTCCGGTTCCGGGCGCGGGACGAAGCGCGGCCCGGCGGGCAGCTTGGGCCGCATCCGGTCCACCCGGAAGGTGCGACGGTCGTCGCGGCCGGTGTCCCAGGCGACGAGGTACCAGCGGCGTCCGGTGTGCACGAGACCCTCGGGCTCGGCGACCCGGCGGGTCTCGGTCCCGTCCCCCGCGACGTAGTCGAACCGCAGGACCTCGTGGTCGCGGCAGGCGGCGGCCAGCGCGGACAGCACGTCCGCGTCGACGGTCGGGCCGCGCGCGGCGAGTGTGGACGTCGCGGTGCCCAGCGCGGCGACGCGGCGACGCAGCCGGTTCGGCAGGACCTGCTCCAGCTTGGCCAGGGCCCGGACCGAGGTCTCCTCGATGCCCGAGACCGATCCGCCCGCGGCGGTCCGCAGCCCGACCGCGACGGCGACGGCCTCGTCGTCGTCGAGCAGCAGGGGTGGCAGCGCTGCCCCGGCGCCGAGCCGGTAGCCGCCGGTCACTCCGGGTGTGGAGTGGACCGGGTAGCCGAGGGTGCGGAGCTTGTCGACGTCGCGGCGGACGGTGCGCACGTCGACGTCGAGGCGCTCGGCCAGGGCGGGCCCCGTCCAGTCGCGCGGCACCTGCAGCAGCCCGAGCAGGCGCAGCAGCCGCGCCGATGTCCCCATCACGACGACCAGTGTGCCGCCGATTCCGGTCGGATCCTGTCCTGGATGGCGGCGGACGGAGCGGAGCAGACCGGAACCACGGCATCCGAGGAGATCGTCGGCACCACCTCCGGTGTGGAGGGGCGGCCGCGGCGACGCCGACGAGCCCGCGGGCTGAGCCCGCCCCGGCCCCGGGACGCCGGGAGGGGCCGTCTACGGTCGCCGCCGTGGACACGAGCGAGCGGGTCGGCCGGTACGTGCGGATGGTGGCCCTGGAGGGGCAGGGGACCGAACTGGCGGGCGCGCTGCTCCGCGTCGCCGACGACATGGCCGCCCAGCCCGGCTGCCTCGCCTACGTGGTGAACGCCACCCCCGACGAGCCCGACGTCGTCTGGGTCACCGAGATGTGGTCCGACGCGGCGTCGTCGGAGGCGGCACTGAGCCGCGACATCGGCGAGAGCGGCCTGGGCGACGTGCTGGCGCTGCTCACCGCCCCGCCGGACTACATCGATGTCACCCCGCTCGGCGGGCCCGGCCTGACCGGCCTGCCCGGCTGAGCGCCGGGCCGGCCGGGCCGGCTCAGTCGCGGTCGGAGCGCTCCTTGCGGGCACGCAGCGACCCGGCGTGGGCGGTCATCGACGGGTCGTTGCGCGTCTTGATCAGGCTCGCGACGGTGACCACGGCGAGGATCCCCAGGATCACGACCAGGCTGGCCATGGTCGGGATCTCCGGGACGGCCGGGTTGATGTCGACGTGGGCCCAGTGCAGCACCAGCTTCACCCCGATGAAGCCCAGGATGACCGCCAGGCCGGTCGAGAGGTAGACCAGGCGGTCAAGCAGGCCCTTGACCAGGAAGAACAGTGCTCGCAGGCCGAGCAGGGCGAAGGCGTTCGCCGTGAAGACGATGAACGCCTCCTGGGTCACGCCGAACACCGCGGGGATCGAGTCGAGCGCGAACAGCAGGTCGATGCCGCCGATCGAGACCAGCACGATGAACATCGGGGTGGCGACCCGGCGGCCGTTGTCCCGGGTGAACAGCTTCCCGCCGTCGTACTCCTCGGTGACCGGGAAGAGCCTGCGCGCGCCCTTCACGACCAGGTTGTCCTCGATGTCGGGGTCCTCGTCCTTGTGCCGGTAGAGCTGCACGGCGGTCCACAGCAGGAGCAGACCGAAGACCAGGAACATGAACGAGAACAGGTTCAGCAGCGTCGCCCCGACCGCGATGAAGATCGCGCGCATGATCAGGGCGAGCACGATGCCGAAGGTCAGCACCTTCTGCTGGTGCTCCTCCGGCACCGCGAACGTCGTCATGATCACGACGAAGACGAACAGGTTGTCGACCGACAGGCTCTTCTCGACGATGTAGCCCGTGAAGTACTGGGTGCCGAAGTCCCAGCCGTGGATCGTCGCGAACACCAGCCCGAACGCGATCGCGACCAGGATGTAGAACACCGACCAGGCGGTGGCCTCCTTGAATCCCACCCGGTGCGGCCGCAGCCAGCCCAGGACGAGGTCGAACGCGAGCAGCGCGATGATCACGCCGATCGTGACGGCCCATTCGAGGCCGCTGATCTCGAGCACCGGGTCCTCCTGCAGGTCACCACACCGACCACGCTGGTCGGTTGCGGAGCGCACCATATCGGGCAGTCAGGACACCGCGCCCGTCCTGAGGCCGGGCGCGGACCGCGATCAGCCCTTCGGACGCGCCGCGAAGACCCCCTCGGCGGGGAACGCCCCGTTCGCCAGGGCCGTCCGGACGAACGCCCCGCCGAGCTCCCCGAGCCGCGTGGCCCCGTCGGCGCCGAGCGCGGACCACGGGGCGGCGCCGAGGCGGTGGGTGTCGTTCTCGATCCGCTTGCGCAGTGCCGTGCCCTCCTCGGTCAGGACCGGTTCGACGGCGTCGTCCCCGGCCGTGTCGGCCGGCTGCAGCAGGCCGCGGTCCGCGAGCCCGGCGACGGCGGCGTTCCACTCGGCGGCCGACCAGCCGCGGCTGCCGCGGGCGAAGGCCACGGTGAACCCGGTGCCCGTCGCGGTCGCGGTGACCAGCGCCTCCAGCCCGGACAGCCCGGCCTCGACCAGCAGCGCGATGTGCCCGTCGCCGCGGTGCTCGCGCAGGATCGACAGTGCGTGCCAGAGGACCAGGTGCGGCTCGGTCGGCCAGGGCACGTCGAGGTGGCCGGCGGCGAGCGGGCGCCCGTCGGGGGTGACGGCCCCGGCCGCGGTCCGGGCCAGCCCGGCGGCCTCGACCATCTCGGGCGAGGCGACGGCGTCGTCGCCCAGGGTGCGGCGCAGCGAGGCGTCGGCGACGGCGAACCGCACGTCGAGCAGGTCCGCTGCGGACACCAGCTCCCAGGCCCGCGGGACCGACTTCGCGACCAGGCGCGGGGAGAAGTTGTAGAACGTCGCGGTGACCACCGAGGCGCCGACCGCGCCCATCGGTGCGGCCCGCGGGGCGAAGTAGCTCATCCGGCCCGGCTCCAGCCCGGCGGCGGTGTAGGCCGGTTCGCCCTCGGGGGCGAAGTAGACCTGGGAGTGCAGCGGTTCCAGCCCACGGGCGAGGCGCCCGGCGGCGACGGCGGCGTCGTTCATGCCCGGACGTTAACCCGTTCAGAGCACTCCGGGCAGCACGAGCAGTGCCCAGGCCAGCAGCGGACCGACCAGTACGACCACGCCGGCGTAGGCGAGCATCTGCCGGTAGAAGCGGTCCCGGTCGACGTCGGCGGGCGCGTTGGCGAGCACCAGCGCCCCGTTCGTGGAGAACGGGCTGACGTCGACGACGGTCGCGGCCACCGCGAGCGCCGCCACCATCCCGACCGCGGACACCTCGCCCTGCTGCAGGAACGGCAGGGCCAGCGGGATCGCGACGCCGAGGATCGCCACCGAGGACGCGAACGCCGAGAGCACGCCGCCGACGTAGCAGAGCAGCAGCGCCGCGAGCAGCGGTGCGCCGATCCCGCTGATCCCCGAGGAGACCAGGTCGACCGCGCCGGCCTCCAGGAGCACGCCTACGTAGGTGACGACACCGCAGATCAGCAGGACGGTGGACCAGGAGATCCTCCCGACGACGTCCGGGCGGCGCGGGGCGACCAGCCGCAGCACGATCGCGACGGCGAGCGCGACGACGCCGACGTCCCAGCCGAACGCGGCGGAGCCGACGGCCATGAGCGCGATGCCGGCCAGCGTGATGCCCTGCTCCAGCCCGACCCGGCCGGCGACCGGGGCCTCGGTCATCGTGCCGGTCGCGGTTCCGGTCGCGGTGCCGGTGTCCCCGGCGGGGGCGGCGTCGGCGTCCGGCGCCTCGACCGGGTCGACCGTGCGCCCGACGAGCGACCGGCCGCCGAGCACCACGAAGATCACGACGGCGATCACGACGTTGACCACGAGCGGGGTCAGGAACAGCGCGATCGGGTCGCTGGGCAGGCCCACGCCCGCCATCGTCGAGTTCACGAACGCGCCGTAGACGGTGATCGGCGAGAACGCCCCGCCGAGCGCGCCGTGCACGACCATCATGCCCATGAGCAGCAGGTTGATGCCGTAGCGCCGGGCGAAGGGCATCGCCAGCGGTGCGACGATCGCGACCGCGAACAACGCCCCGAGCCCCGAGAGCCCGCAGGAGATCGCGAAGAACACGAACGGCGCGAGCACCAGCCGCCCGCGGACGGCCCGCATCGCCCAGTGGACCAGCAGGTCGACGGTGCCGTTGGCCGTCGCCAGCGCGAACAGGTAGGTCAGCCCGACGAGCAGCAGGAACAGGTCTCCGGGGAAGCCCGCGAGGACGTCGTCGAGGCTCAGCCCCAGCACGCCGATCCCGACCGCGGCCGCGCCGAGCAACCCCAGTGCGCCGAGGTTGACCGGCATCGTCGTGGCGATCACGAACATGACCACCAGCACGGCGATCGCGATGATCTCGGGCCCCATCGGCCTCGCTCCTCGGTGTCGACCGGCCCGGACGGCGGTGACCGGGCCGGACGACACCGTGACAGATGACCCACATCGTGAGCAAGCGACCACATCGCGGCGTTCCACAGTCTGGTCAACCGTTGACAGTCGACCGCGGACCGGCGCACGGTGCCCCCGTCGGTCACAGCGGGGTGGTACGGCGACGGCGTGGAGGGGCACCGGATGGGTCTGTTCGAGACGATGCAGCAGCGCTCCACACCGGTCCGGGCCGGCGTGATCGGTGCGGGCACGTTCGCGACGATGTTCCTGCACCAGGCGGCCCGGGTGCCGAACCTGCAGGTCAGCGCCGTCGTCGACCTCTCGGAGGAGCGTGGCCGCGCCGCACTGGACACCGCCGGGCTCACCGGGACCCGGGTCGCGACCTCGGTCGACGCGGTGCTCGGGGCCGACGACGTGGACGTCGTCGTCGAGGCGACCGGCTCCCCCGTCGCGGGCGCCGCGCACGCGCTGGGCGCGATCGAGGCCGGGCAGCACGTCGTGATGGTGACCGTCGAGGCCGACGTGCTCGTCGGTCCGGTGCTCGCGGCCCGCGCGGCCGAGCGGGGCGTGGTCTACACGATGGCCTCGGGCGACCAGCCCAGCCTGATCTGCGAGCTGGTGGACTGGGCGCGGACCAACGGCTTCGCTGTCGTCGCCGCCGGGAAGGGCACCAAGTACCTGCCGGAGTACCACCGCTCCACCCCGGAGACGGTGTGGGGGCACTACGGGTTCACCCCCGAGCACGCGGCGGGGTCCGGGCTGAACCCGGTCATGTTCAACTCCTTCCTCGACGGCACGAAGTCCGCGATCGAGATGGCCGCCGTCGCGAACGCGACCGGCCTGCTCCCGCCGGAGGCCGGGCTCGCCTTCCCGCCCGCGGGCACCGACGATCTGCAGCAGGTGTGCATCCCGCGCGAGGCGGGCGGGGTGCTGGACCGGACCGGGACGGTGGAGGTCGTGTCGTCGCTGCACCGCGACGGGAGCCCGGTGGACCGCGACCTGCGGTGGGGCGTCTACGTGACGCTGGAGGCGCCGAGCGACTACGTGGCGGCCTGCTTCGCGAACTACGGACTGCGCACCGACCCCGCGGGCCGCTACACCGCGATGTACCGGCCGTACCACCTCATCGGGCTGGAGCTGGCGCAGAGCGTGTGCGCCGCGGGGGCCCGCGGCGCGGACTCCGGGCGGCCGCGGGGCTGGGTGGCCGACGTCGTCGCCACCGCCAAGCGCGACCTGGTCCCCGGGGACCGGCTCGACGGCGAGGGCGGCTCGACCGTGCACGGGGTGGTCC
>NZ_WWFY01001023.1:0-6298 GCF_009864975.1 Pseudonocardia sp. SID8383 | reverse complement strand
CGCGGTCCCGCCCGCCCCGAGCACCACGGCGCGCCCGCCCCCCGCGCCCGCGGCGCGCAGCGAGCGCGCGATGCCGGTGACGTCGGTGTTGTGCGCGGTCGCACCGGTGCCCTCGAACACCAGGGTGTTGCCGGCGCCGATCGCGGCCGCCCCCGGCGCGACGTGGTCGGCGACGTCGAGCAGCACCCGCTTGAGCGGCATCGTCAGCGACAGCCCCGCCCACTCCGGGCCGAGCCCGGCGACGAACCCGGCCAGGCCCGCCTCGTCGACCTCGTGTCGGTCGTAGTGCCAGCCGGTCAGCCCGAGCGCGGTGTAGGCGGCGTTGTGCAGCGCGGGCGAGAGCGAGTGGGCGATCGGGGAACCGAGGACGGCGGCGCGGCGGACGGGGGACGTGCTCATCCGAGCAGTATCCCGTGGCGGCTCAGACCGCCCGCGACGGCTCCCGCTGCGCGGCCCGCACGGTGCGCCGGGCCCGCGCCCAGCTCCACCAGCCGTGCACGACCAGCCCGGCGAACACGACGTAGACCGCGGCGGAGAACCACAGCCCCGAGGCCAGCTGCAGCGGCACGCCGACGGCGTCGACCAGCAGCCAGATCACCCAGAACTCGATGAACCGCAGGCCCTGGGCGAGGAACGCGACCGCGGTGCCGACGAAGATCGCGGCGTCCGGCCAGGGCGCCCAGCTGGCGTCGAGCGCCTCGAGGACCAGTGCCATCACGACGGTGCCGCCGACGAGCAGCCCGACCAGCCCGAGCCGCTGCGCGGTGCTCGCCTGGCGCACCGCGAGGCCGTAGACCGGGTCGCGCCTGCGCAGCCACGCGACGAGCCCGAACACCGAGATGGCCAGCACGATGACCTGCCGGAACGCCAGCCCGCCCAGGTGCGCCGAGGCGTAGACGGTGAACAGCAGCACGCAGGCCGCCATCTGCACCGGCCAGGTCGCGAGGCTGCGCCGGCGCGCCAGGAACACCACGGCGATGGCGCCGATCTGCCCGACGAGCTCGGCCCACGACACGAATTGCCCGAACGCGGTCAGCCCGTGGTGCAGCAGGAGGTCCACGACGGTCCCCTTCCCGGACGCGGCGGGCGCGTCCCGTGTCAGCAGACAACGACGGGGCCGGCCCCGCCCATCCCCACCCGGTCCGGTGTGAGCGGACCCACACCGGCCTCGGACCGGGTGGACGCCGAGCCGGTCGCGGCGCACCCGGGTGACCGCACGGCCGTCGACCGGCACCAGGACGGCGTCGTGCGGGTCGACTCCGCACCGCACCGGCTTCCGCGTTTGACCCCGTGGCGACGACGGTCCGCCACCGGGTGGGAGGCTGCACCGTGTGGGTGGTTCGGAGCGCACGGTCCTGGTCCTGGGTGGTCGCAGCGAGATCGGGCTGGAGGTCGCCGAACGGCTCGCCGCCGGGGACACCGACACGGTCGTGCTGGCCGCGCGCCGCCCCGGGGCGCTGACCGCGGAGGCCGCCCGGGTCCGGGCCGCGGGCGCCGCGGTGGACACCGTCGCCTTCGACGCCGACGACCTCGCCGGCCACCGCCCGCTGCTCGACGACGTGACGGCGCGCCACGGCCGGATCGACGTCGCCGTCGTCGCGTTCGGGATCCTCGGCGACCAGGCCCGCGCCGAGACCGACGCCGCGCACGCCGCCGCGATCGTGCACACCGACTACCTCGCCCAGGTGCACCTGCTCACCGAGCTGGCCCAGGTGCTGCGCGCGCAGGGGAGCGGGACGCTGGTCGTCTACTCCTCGGTGGCCGGCGTGCGGGTGCGGCGCGCCAACTACGTCTACGGCAGTGCCAAGGCCGGGCTCGACGGGTTCGCCTCCGGCCTGGCCGACGCGCTGCACGGGACCGGGGTGCGGCTGGTGCTGATCCGCCCGGGGTTCGTCGTCGGCCGGATGACCGAGGGGATGAGCCCGGCGCCGCTATCGTCGACGCCCGCGCAGGTCGCCGACGCGACGGTGCGTGCTGTCCGGCGTGGGCGGGGCAACGCCGACGTCTGGGTGCCCGGCACCCTGCGGCTGCTGTTCCTCGGGCTGCGGCTGCTGCCCCGTGCCGTCTGGCGTCGGATGCCCCGTTAGCGACACGGTCTACAGGCGAACGGTGTCCCGCGATCTGCGTGTGGCACTTCCCCTGGAGTGACCGGGCTCATATCGTCGCGTGCGCATCCTGTTGGACGACGACGTCTGAGGTGAACCACCGTGGGACACACCCGTGGAGCAATCGTCCGGAGCGCTCCGGGCAAGTACGAGGTCGTCGACCTCGAACTCGACGAGCCGCGCCCCGGCGAGATCGAGGTCAAGATGGTCGCGTCGGGGCTGTGCCACTCCGACGACCACATCGCCACCGGGGACATCCCGGTCGGCACCTACCCGTTCGCCGGCGGCCACGAGGGCTCCGGCATCGTCACCCGCGCCGGGGCCAACAAGAAGGGCCTCAAGGAGGGCGACCACGTCGTCTTCTCGTTCCTGCCCTCCTGCGGGCACTGCCGCTGGTGCGCCAGCGGCATGCAGAACCTCTGCGACCTCGGCGCGGGCCTGCTCGCCGGCACCCGCTGGGAGGAGCCCACCACCCGCCTGCGGCTCGCCGACGACGGCACCCCGGTCGGCCAGATGTGCGGCATCTCGACCTTCTGCGAGACCACCCTGGTCTCCGAGGACTCCTGCGTGAAGGTCCCCGACGACATCCCGCTCGAGGTCGCCTGCCTCGTCGGCTGCGGCGTCGGCACCGGCTGGGGCTCCGCGGTCAACGCCGGCGGCGTGCAACCGGGCCACACCACGATCGTCATGGGCATCGGCGGCATCGGGATCAACGCGGTCCAGGGTGCCTCGCACGCGGGCGCGGCGAACATCATCGCCGTCGACCCGGTCGCGCTGAAGCGCGAGAAGGCCCAGGAGCTCGGCGCCACGCACGCGGTGGAGACGATGGAGGAGGCCACCGAGATCGCGAAGCAGTTCACCAACGGTCAGGGCGCCGACCAGACCATCGTGACCGTCGGCGTCGTGAAGCCCGACCACGTCGGGCAGGCGATGGCCTCGATCCGCAAGGCGGGCACCGTCGTCGTCACCGCGCTCGGTGACATCAACTCCACCGAGCCGCTGCCGGTGTCGCTGGCCGACGTCACCCTGTTCCAGAAGCGCATCCAGGGCGCGATGTTCGGCATGTCCAACCCGAACTGGGACATCCTGCGCCAGCTGGAGCTCTACCGCGCCGGCGCGCTGAAGCTCGACGAGCTGGTCACTACCACCTACACGCTGGACCAGGTCGCGACGGCCTACGAGGACATGCACGCGGGCAAGAACATCCGGGGCATCATCCGCTACTGAGCACTGGCAGGCTCCGGGGCATGGTCTACGTACTCGACGGACACAACGACCTGCCCTGGGCGCTGCGCGAGCTCTCCGGCGGCGACCCGGCGCGCGAGCCGGACGTCGCCGCCGGGGACCCGCGACTGCACACCGACCTCCCGCGGCTGCGGGCCGGCGGGGTCGGCGCCCAGTTCTGGTCGGTCTACGTACCCGGCGAGCTGGGCCACGACGAGGCGGTCACCGCGGTGCTCGACCAGGTGGACCGGGTGCGACGGCTGCTCGCCGCCCACCCGGACGCCCTGGCGTTCGCCGACACCGCCGTCGACGTCGACGCCGTCGTCGGCTCCGGGCGGGTCGCCTCCCTGATGGGGGCGGAGGGCGGGCACTGCATCGCCGACTCCCTCGCCGTGCTGCGGGTCCTGCGCGGGCTCGGGGTCCGCTACCTGACCCTGACCCACAACCTGAACAACAACTGGGCCGACTCGGCCACCGACACGCCCCGCCACGACGGGCTGTCGGACTTCGGCCGAGGGGTCGTCGCCGAGATGAACCGGATCGGCATGATCGTCGACCTCTCGCACGTCGCACCGGCGACGATGCACCACGCCCTCGCCGTCACCACCCGGCCGGTGCTGTTTACCCACTCCGGCGCCCGCGCCGTCACCGACCACCCGCGCAACGTCCCCGCCGACGTGCTGGAGGCCCTGCCCGGCAACGGCGGCGTGGTCATGGCGACGTTCGTGCCGCGCTTCGTCTCCGCCGCCGTGACCGAGTGGGACCAGCGGCTGGGGGTGGCGATGGCTGCCGTCCGCGCCGACCACCGCGACCTCGCCGCCCGCAACCGGTTCGTCGAGACCTGGGACGGGCCCGTGCAGCCGCGCGCCACCCTCGCCGACGTCGTGGCGCACGTCGAGCACCTGCGCGAGGCCGCGGGCATCGACCACGTCGGCATCGGCGGGGACTACGACGGCACCACCGACCTGCCCGACGAGCTCTCCGACGTCTCCACCTACCCGCGGCTGCTCGACGCGCTCGCCGACCGAGGCTGGAGTGCGGAGGACCTGGCGAAGCTGGCCCACCGCAACGCGCTGCGGGTGCTGCGCGACGCCGACGCCTGAGCGCCCCGGCGCGAGGTCACGGCGTCCCGGTGGGGCGTGGGCCGGCCAGCGCCGTCGCCGCCGCCGCCGCGATCCGCAGCGAGCCGACCGCCGTCGGGTGGAACGGGTCGGGGGTGGCGAGCCCCATGATGTCCGGCGGCATCCGGTCCCGGTCCGGGTCGCACAGCGGCGCCAGGGCCGGCGCGGCGGTGCCGAACCCGAAGCGGGCGGCGCCGTCGGCCAGCACGTCGTTGAGCCGGCGGTTCCGCTCGGCGAGCAGGTCGAGCTTGGCCTGGTCCAGACCCGGGGTGCCGGCCGGGCCGCGCATGTCCGCGCAGGTCGGGTCGAACCGGGCCGGGAACGGGTCGTAGGACAGGGTGACCACCACCCGGGGGCGCCCCGGCAGCGTGTCGAGGTCGGTGAACAGGGCGCCTACGTCGCGGGCGAACCCGGCGAGGCGGGACTCGAACTCGCCGTCGGAGAGCCGGTCGTCGCAGGTGGCGAGGCCGTAGCAGTACAGCAGGAAGTCCGACCAGGCCAGGTCGTTCGGGCCGACGGCGACGACCACCCACTGCAGGTTCCGGACCTGCTTGAGCCGCCCGACCTGCGGGTCGACGGTGACGCCCTCGCGCAGCTGCGGCCCGCGCAGCCCGGTCGCGACGCCCGCTCCGGCGCAGGCCAGGTTCAGGACGTCCTCGCCGCGCAGCCGGGCCAGCTCGGCGGCGGTGGAGTCGGTGCTGCGCCCGCAGGCGCGGTCCTCGGAGGTGACGGTGCCGTCGTCCTGCCGCAGCGGCGGGCCGCCGATCCGGGCCGCGCGGGAGTCCCCGATCACCGCGCCCGCGACCCCGGTGACCGCGGGCCCGACCGGCGACGGGGTGACCGTCGCCGCCCCGACCAGGTCGGTCAGCGAGGTGACCCTCCCCAGACCGGTGAGGGTGCCGTGCAGCGCGGCGACCCCGGCGCCCGCCCACAGCAGCACCGACGCGGTCACCGCGACGACGGTCATCCGCCCGATCGGCCCCGCCAGGTCGTCCCAGTGCACCGGCCGGTACCGGCCGGTGCGGGTCCGGCGCAGCGCCAGCAGCAGCCGTGCGGTCGCCATCAGCCCGCTGCCCAGCAGCGCGACCAGCACGATGCCCGCGGCGCCCCACAGGTACCAGGTCACGAACCCCTCACCGAGGTCGCGGACCGCGTCGCCCGCGCCGTCGACGGTGTGCGGGCCCAGCACCGGGCCGTTGTCGGCGGGCCGCTTCAACGGCCCGATCGACAGCCGCGGACGGATCGGGCCCCACACCTGCACGGTCGTGAGGTCGAACTCGGCGTTGCCGAGCTGGGCGATCTGCGCGGGCCCCGACAGCGTCAGGGGCGGCACCCGGGCGCCCACGCCGACGTCCTGGCCGAACACCTCGACGTGGTTCTCCGGCGTCAGCAGGATCACCAGCGGGACGCCGACGACGGCGATCAGCCCGAGCAGCGCCAGTGTGGGCAGCGACCGGGCCTCGCGCAGCAGCGCGCGGGGCCACGACCGGGAGGTGGGACGGGCGGCCACCGTCAGTGTGCGGGGCGGGACACGAGGTGGAGGGGCACGGCCCCATGGTGGCCCGGGGGACGGGCCGGAGTCACGGACGTCGTGGGGTGGCGTCGGACTCCCCGGCGGAGGCTCCCGGTGGGTGGCACCCCCGGCGCGCGGCCGCGCTGTGTCAGGCTCCCGGGCTCCCCGGCGTCTGGATCCCCCGCAGCCGCGGGGCGAGCCGCGCCGCCGTGACGGCGTCGGCACCCTCCCGTTCGACGTCGTCCGCGAGGGCGTCCGCGTGCCCGGCCAGCCCGTCGAGGTCCAGCCCGGCCGGGACGGTGATGCCGAGCACGCGCCACAGCCGGACGCCCTCC
>NZ_WWFY01000104.1:0-759 GCF_009864975.1 Pseudonocardia sp. SID8383 | reverse complement strand
CGGGGTACTGGTGCCCGACGGCGACACCGCCTGGGAGGCCGTCGCCAACGGGGTGCCGGGGCCGCCGAGCGGGCGCGAGTCCGAGATCGCCGGGGTGCTCGCCGGGATTCGCCGGCGGAGGGTCCGCAACGTGGTCTGGGTGACCGCGGACGTGCACTACACCGCCGCCCACCACTACGCCCCCGAGCGCGCCGCGTTCACCGACTTCGACCCGTTCTGGGAATTCGTGTCCGGCCCGCTGCACGCCGGTGCCTTCGGTCCGAACGAGCTCGACCCGACCTTCGGTCCGCGGGCGGAGTTCGTGCGCGGACCGTCCCGGCAGGGGGCGAGCCCACTGGAGGGGTTCCAGCACTTCGGGGAGCTCGACGTCGCCCCCGACGGGACGACCCTGGAGGTCCACCTGCGCGACCAGGCCGGCGCCTCCCTCTGGACCACCACCCTGCGCCGGACCTGACGACCGCGTCCGCGGCCTCCGGCGTGGCCGGCAGCGGTGCGCCGACCCCGGCCGGGGTGCGACGACGTCTCCGGCTGCGTCCACCCCCTCCGGCGGGCTCCCACACCTGTTGCGACGGGTGTGGGAGCCCGCCAGGGGGTGTGGATCCAGGGGACGGCTCCGTGGTCAGCGCCGGGGTGCGGTGTCCGGCTCCGCGGGGAGCCGGACGGTGGTGGCCGGTCCGGGGACGGCGGTGGTGGCCACGGCCACGGCGACCGGGGTCGCGGGGACCGCGGCCGGGCTCGGAGGGGCCGCGGGCGGGGTGG